>JADGBB010000063.1 GCA_015231715.1 Candidatus Omnitrophota bacterium | reverse complement strand
TAGCCTGTTCGGATTAGCAGGCCCGTACCATTCTTCTACATTCCCCGACGCGAATACTGTTTGAACAATATCTCCGTTAGCGTTCAGATAATATGTTACAGTTAAGACTCCGTTAACATATTCTTCTACAAGACGGTACTGAGTGTCATTAGCATCAATATAGCCGGAATATACTGTAGTTGTGCCGGTATTATTGTTAATTCGTTCTGTTATTCTTCCATATTCATCGTAAGTGTATATTTCTTTTACGGAACCATCTGCATTATATGTTGTCTTTGATCTCAATATCCATTGATTTATTGGCGCATCATTATCATTTGCGTCTCTGTATATTCCATTATGGTCATAAACATATGATATGTTTAATTCTGCATTATCAACATCACTTTGAGTTGCACCCATTGAAACAGGCTCATATTTACCGTTGTATTCTTTAACTGTTACCTGTGTCCCGCCTACTGTTGACCAATCATATGTCCAGTAATTTCCGCTTAAAGCTTCATACCCTAAAATAATTTTTCCCCATTCGCCGCTGATACTATCGTTTAGATATTCAAAAATGTCACCGTTAGCTGATATTTTTCTCATTAAATTTCCGGAATTGTAATATTCTCTGACAGTTCCATTCGCACTTGTAAAACTCAAAAGGGTTGTACCGTCAGTATCATAATAGTAGGAGCCAAAATAAGCGGTAGCATTGACATCCGTATAAGCATGTACAAATTTTTTATCATCAGTCCCGGCATAATAGGTGTTAGTAAATGTAAGCTCTCCTGCTGCGTTTGGGGACTGTAATCTTTGCAAAGTTATTCTGCCAAGATCATCCGATAGATCACCCGGAGTACCGTTGTCGCCATAGAAAGAATCGTCTTCATATTCAAAATATAAGACCCCGTTGACCGGCACGTCCAAAAGTTTGGATTTTATTCTTCCGCTTGGCCATGTAGTTATTACATCAGCAAAAGCCGCTTGCCAGGAAAATAAAACCAGCAAGCAAGTTATAACTGTTGTAAAAAGTATTTTGTTTTTTTGAATATTCATAACGTCTCCTTGGTTTCATCATCTAAAAATTTTTTGTTAGATAATTGAATAGTTAAATTGAACATATATTATTGTATCATGTATTAAGAGAAAGACAATGTAAAATTGCTACCTTTTTTCTTTCTTACAGATTTTTTTAGGAATTACTGAAATTTAGTCGTTATAAATTTCTTGATAAGGCCTTAAGCTATTATTCTGAAGGTTTTTCCTGAACACCAAAGCAAATAAAATTGCATAGTATAAAATGATCTCAAATGTTCCGAAATGATGTATTTTTATGGATGAAAACGGTAAATTTGATGTTATTCTTAAAGTGTCAATTGTCCAAAAACCAATAATATTAATGCTATTTACTAAAATTTTCATCACTAAACCGGCACTTAAAACACTTATTTGTGCTATGATTAAAAGAAAAAATGAAGCAAAAATAAGGAATAACAACAGCGGCACAGCCAAAAAGTTTGATAAAATTACTGAAGGAGTAATTATTTTGAAAAAGTATGCTATTAAAGGCATTACACCCACCCACACGCTAATAGAAAGCGCCAGCAAACTTAAGACAGTTCTTTTTGTTCTTCCAAACATTCCTTCATGTTTTTTTATTGTTGGAACTTTCAGCATTTCGTTAAAATACGGCAGCAAATAAACTATGGACGTGACTGCGGCAAAAGAAAGAATAAATCCCGGTTTAAACAAGCTAGGCGGAGAAAAAAATACTATTAAAAATGCCGATAAGAAAATTGAAGACACAGGATCGCCTTTTCTGCCAAGCAAAATATTTAGTATAACTATTGTCCCCATGATCGATGCTCTTAAAACAGACGGCCTTGCCCCTACAAAAACACAAAATATCCAAATAAATAAAATAGCCAGAACATACCTTAGCTGCATTGGTATCCTTATAAGACAGGCTAAATATAAGAATATTCCGGCTACTATCCATACATGCAGTCCGCTTACCGCCAATATGTGCATAACCCCCGTTTTAATAAAAATATCGCGAATATCGCCGGATAACGTACTTCTTATACCAAGCAAGAGAGATTTAATAATAGCCCCCATTTGATTCGGAAGATATTTATCAAATACTTTTTCTGCACTTCTTCTTAAATGAAAAACAGTTTTAGTGAAACTATCTTGTCTGTATACAATTTTTGCGATATCAGAAGAATTCGAGTATAACACAGCAGTAATTCCTTCCAATTTAAGATATTCGGAATAATCGAACCCGTCCGGAATAGTATTTTTTTCAGGATAAATTATTTTTCCGTTTATTAAGACAGTATCGCCTAGTTCTGCCTGATATTTCAATTTAGAATCTTTCACTAAAATAGAAATATTTAGTTTTCTTTCGCCTTTAGCATCATCGACCTCGCTGGTTTTCAGAAGATAAATCTGTCTATGTTCTATATACTCGGGATATGAACATACTTTTCCCAAAATAGTGATTTTTGTTTTTTGATCCGGGTAATTTGTGTTTTTGTCAGATGTTTCAAAAAGATCATAATTGGATCTAATAAAACCTAATAAAAAAAAACAAACAACCAGAACTCCGTAGATAACAGTTGGATTTTTTCTAATAAAGATCGATGCCGATAACAATGTACCGATAATCAAAAAGAAAACACTTATATCAAAATTTACATGCAGGTATTTCGGCAGGAAAACCCCAAAAAGAAACATGATAATAGGCAGAATTAATGGTCTTGATCTCATTGGATTTTAGTATAAAGAATTATATTTTTGAGTTTTTTAGGCCCTATGCCTTTTACATTTAATAGGTCATCAAATGCAGCAAAGTATCCGTTATTTGTTCTGTATTCAAAAATGCTTTTAGCCAAAACCGGACCTATCCCCGGAATGTTCACTAATTCTTCTATATCGGCTCTATTGATATCAATTTTTCTTTTTTCTACAGCGTCGGCAAGCAGACTTTTTACTTTAAAAACATTTTGTTCGTGAACACTGACGGGAAAATTGTTAAAATGAATAAATAAAGACATAAAAACAAAAACAGTTAAAAACGAAAATATAACCGTATTTTGTTCATTAGTCATTTAGATCCTTTTCTATGCGCATTTTGTAAAGATCAGAATATGTACCCGTGACCCAATAAAAAGCGCCGTCAAAAAACACACCCGTAGTATCTTTTGCGGGAGATTTGAAATATGCCAAAGTTCTATAATTTTTAGGATCTACCAAATAAACTTTTCGCCCGTACCAGCTGGAAATTAAAAAATGTTCTCCGTCCCAGCATATTTGCGAAGGTTCGCTTATGTCATTAATTCTTATTTTTTCTATGATCTTGAAATTTTCATCAACGATATTTATAAAATATTTAGTTCCCATCCCTCTTTCCCAAGTCATCACATATGTAAGATCTCCGACTATAACTAAGCCCGTAGGGCGTTCGGGCTTAAATGAAACACTTCTTATTTCCTCCATTTTGTTATCTACTATTTTTATCTCATATAATTTTTTTGAATCCCAATCAGTTATGTAATACGAATTATTTTTTTTAAAAATACCTTCCGAAAAAGTATCAATAGGTTTAATTTTATCCAGCAGTTTTCCTGTCTCGACATCAATAACCCACGTATCTATTCCTTCACCGTTATTAACCAGCATTTTATCGTTTTCCAAATATATGCCCTCGTGATACCCTTTAGGCAGTTCTATTTTTTCTACAACTTCTGAAGAAATTTTCATAATAGTGTTCTTCTCCTCTTCACAAGATCCATTGATGGCAAAAATGCAATAAAATAGAGTTAAAACAACTATTAAAAAATATTTATCTTTTTTCATTTACTTGTACCTGTTGTTTCTACTATTTCTTTTATCATCTTCATTGCCATAGCATCAGGTTTCATCCCGGCATTAGTGTATCTTACGGCTATTTCCGCTAAGGCCCATGATCTATAAAAATTATCGGTTATTTCTGTGGTTATCTCCAGCGCTTCATCAAAAAGCTCATTAGCTTTTGTCGTGTTATTTTCTTTAGCATAAAGCTCTCCCATATATGCCAGCATTCTTGGTTTAGTATAATCATCATTCATATTTTGTACAACGGATAAAGCCTTATCCAGCCGTCCTTTTGTCACATATAGCTCTGCTATATGCGCCATAAGACCCGATCTTTTATTTTTAGATCTGATGCCGTCACATTCAGCCATTGCTAATTCAGCGGATCCAAATTCATTTTCTGTTTTTGCCAGTTCAAGAAGCACTTGAACTTTTGCATCAATGTTTTTAATTCCGTTTAACTGTTTTTTAGCGTTCTCTCTTTTACCCATAGCAATATATGAGCTTGCTATATTGCTTAAAATTTCACTTTTAAGATTTTTGGATTTAACTTTTTCGGCTGAGAGTTCTATTTGCGCTATCAGCACTTCCGCTTCCCTATTTCTTCCGGTGATCATCAATATCTTTAAATACTCGTTAAGCAAATTTATTTTATAAAATTCGTCGTTTACTAAATTTATTTTTTCATATAATTCGTTTCGTAATTTGTCGACATCTTTATTTTTGGCAATAGCATCAGCATCCTGTGACTGGGAGTAGTCCCCTATAATGTCTATTAAAGCTCCTATTTTCAAATATTCACCATTAATTAAACTAACAGTTTTGTAAGCTTTTTCGGGCTCATCCATTAATAAGAATAATCCTACTACACCTGCATAGCCTTTATCTTTGGATTCTATCTGCTGGTTTTTTATCTTCCCTTCCAAATCCAATAAAATCCTGTCATTTATCTCTTTGTCCATCTTATCTTTCTGGCTGAATATTATCTCCCTATAAACATCCGTTAAAGGTGTGATCATGGTTACATCTTTTAATATGTCCATCGCCTTATTTATATCTCCCAGCTTTACATAAACTCTGGCCACCTCTATTAATCCGTCAGCTCTATATGATGCATCATTCATCGCAAGCGCGGCATTGTGAGCTCTTTCCAAAACATCACGAGCGATATCTTCGCGGTTTATTGCCAGAAAAGTTAATGCAACTTCAGATAACATCCATGGTTTGTAATATGAATCATTAATGCGCTCCGCAACAAAAAGAGCACAAAGATGTATATCATCTTGGGCTTTTTCTTTGTTTACGTAATATTCATTGTTTACAGTTTCGTCGCTTGAATACCCGCATCCTGTAAATGGAAAAGAAAACGCAAAAGCCATAACCATCACCATAATAAATTTATTTATCTTTAACATAATCACCCCACATTGTTTCGAACATCTCGTCCGTTACATAAAATTCCTCATCGATAGCATTAATATAATGTGTACCGTTCTTTATTCTTTTCAACAACCTTTGCATCCCGTTCCATCCCCATTTATCCAAAATGAAATCTACTGCTGAATATGCGGCTTCATATGCCAAAGCTAGTTTCCTCGCGTCTTCGTTTTCATCAAATCCTTTATCTAACACCTCTATAGATAAAACACCTCCTGCGGCAAGAAAGTTCCTTAAAAAATCAAGTTTTCTTGGATAATACAAACTTTCTTCCCTCACAGCTAAACCTTCATGGAGCCATACAGGACATTTATTATCAGTAAGTATCGATACCAACGCATGAGTGTACTCATGAGCAATAACTGACACGAATTCTTCCGAATCCACTTGGCCATAAACTAACATTCTTATCTTCCCGTCATAAAAAGCTCTTACTATGCCTGATTTATTGAATGCATCCCTAAAATCTTTTTCGGTATAGAAAATTATCGTTGTGTCTAACGAAGGATACACATTAAGGTCGTAGCCTACTTTTTCATAAACATCACCCAGAATCGCATCAAGCTTTCCGGGATCAATATCGTAGTTTTGATCTTTTTTATGCTGTGCGGCATATTCTTTTTATTTTTTTCGGCTAATAGAAAAGTCAGCGCGTATGAATATGTCCGGAAAGCTGCAAAATATTTTGAAGACGATAAATATGAAAAAGGTTTGAACTTTCTCGGCAAAGCCTATGAAAATGCTCAAAAAAATCCTGAGATCATTAAACA
>JADGBB010000062.1 GCA_015231715.1 Candidatus Omnitrophota bacterium | reverse complement strand
TAACAAAATCATCGTTCACGCCTATTTCAAGCCTTACTTTTTTAAGCAAATTCACTTCATGCACTATTCCTCTATATGTTTCGGTAAAACCTTTCTGCTGTCCGCATCCAAGAGCATTAGTAACAGTCATTTTATGAACTTCGGCTTCAAATAACGCTTTTTTTACATCCGGTAATTTATGCGGTTGTATCATTGCAATTATAAGTTTCATATCTATCCCTCCTTTATTCCGTTGTGAATATCTGGAATCCTGAATATGCTTCCATTCCATGTTCAGTTATGTCTAATCCCTTAAGCTCTTCTTCTCTTGTTACTCTAAGTCCGATCAATAAATCGATAATTTTAAATACAATAAACATAGATATAGCTACAAATATTACTGTCGAGGTTACACCAAGAGCTTGTACACCAAGCTGACCATATCCTCCTCCATGGATCAACCCTTCTCTGGCCAATCCAAGTGATTTATGACCAAAAATACCTACCGCCAAAGTTCCCCATATTCCGTTCATCATATGTACCGGAACAGCTCCCACAGGGTCATCAATATGTATATTATCAAGGAATATAGTTCCTTGTACAACTATTATTCCTCCGACTATACCAATTATCATAGCCTCTACCGGCAAGATATACGCACATGGAGCAGTAACCGCTACGAGTCCTGCCAATGCACCGTTCATTGTCATACTAAGATCCGGTTTTCCGCATTTGTACCAAGCATAAAACATACCGAATAAACCGCCAGCTGCTGCTGCCATATTAGTATTAACCGCAACTTTAGCCATCAAACTTCCGTCACCCACACTTAAAGTAGATCCCGGATTAAACCCAAACCAAGCGAACCACAATATCAAAGCACCCAAACTGGCCAAAGCCATAGAATGACCGGGAATAGCATTAGCTGAACCGTCTTTATTGAATTTGCCTATTCTAGGCCCTAGCATCATAGTTCCGACTAAAGCTGCTGTACCACCGACGGCATGAACAACAGTTGAACCGGCGAAATCAGCAAAACCTAAATTTGACAACCATCCGCCGCCCCATATCCAATGTCCAACTATCGGATAAACTGATGCGGAAATAATGAACGAATATATAAGGTAACATTTAAATTTCATTCTTTCTGCTATACCGCCCGCAACAATTGTTGCCGCCGCTCCGCAGAAAACAGCATGAAAAAGCCATTCGGCTTCAAGAGGAAGATGCCCTCCTGAATGAGCA
Source organism: Candidatus Omnitrophota bacterium (assembly GCA_015231715.1). The sequence goes on along the minus strand of JADGBB010000062.1, from coordinate 4,852 downwards.
TTAATGAGGAACCAGCCTTGAAATCCCATGAATCCGTTGCCGGATCCAAACATGATAGCATAACCAAAAATAAAAAACCCTAGTGAAGCCATACAAAAATCGAGAAAATTGTTCATAAGAACATTACATGTGTTTTTTGTTCTAATGAGTCCCGCTTCCAGCATTCCAAAACCCGCTTGCATAATAAAAACCATGAAAGCCGCGATCAAAACCCATAAAGTATCTATGCCCACACTTGAAGCATACTTTACTGTTTCATCAGCCATCAGGTTAGTGCCATACAAACCGACAGAAAGGAACAAGACCAAAAGCAACATTGTCTTCTTAACCAGTTTCATACCTCCCCCTTTTTTTTATTGCAAAAAAAAGACGAGGACATCCTTAAAGCTTAAGAACGTCCTCGTCTAAACTTACTCTTTTATTGCATGTACATCAATGTACAATATTACAAGTAAGTTTGGGGGAATCTTGGTAACCAAATATTTTAACCGATAGCATCTTTTCCTGTTTCTCCTGTACGTATTCTTAAACACTGAACTAGATCAATTACAAATATTTTGCCGTCGCCTATTTTGCCTGTACATGCTCCTTTAATTATGGCATCAATTGTCGGTTTGACAAAATCCTCATTTACAGCTACCTCTAATCTTACTTTTTTCAGCAAATTAACCTCATGTATAATTCCTCTATAAGTTTCGGTAAACCCCTTTTGCTGACCGCATCCCAAAGCATTCGTTACGGTCATTTTATGTACATTCGCATCAAAAAGAGCTTTTTTAACATCGGGTAATTTATGAGGCTGAATTAATGCAATTATAAGTTTCATAACACACCTCCTTTTTATTCATTAGAAAATACCTGAAATCCGGCATAAGCTTCCATACCATGTTCCAGGATATCCAAACCTTTTAACTGTTCTTCATCAGATACTCTTAATCCGATCGTGCTCTTAATTATCTTGAACAAAACGAATGCTAAGCCGAATGTCCAGGTAAAAACAGCCAGAATTCCTATAAGCTGAGTATAAACCTGACTAAGCCCTCCTCCAAAGAAAAATCCGTTAACTCCTCCATAGGGCTGCTGTGCAAATAGACCGGCAGCTAGTGTACCCCAAGCTCCGCAAACACCATGCACACTGATAGCGCCTACAGGATCGTCAATTTTAAGAACTTTATCTATAAACCCTACGCTAAATACCACCAATACTCCGGCCAATGTACCTATTATGATAGCAGACATTGGTGAAACATTCGCGCATCCCGCGGTTATAGCGACTAGGCCCGCCAATGCGCCGTTTAATGTCATACTGATATCAGGTTTGCCGAACATGATCCATACTGTTATCATTGCTCCGATTGACCCGGCAGCGGCTGCTAAATTAGTTGTTACAGCTATAACAGCAATACTTGGATTTGTTCCGGCTGTTGTACTTCCAGGGTTAAAACCGAACCATCCAAACCACAGTATAAATACACCTAAAGAGGCTAATGTTATACTATGTCCAGGAATTGGATTACTTGATCCGTCTTTATTGTATTTCCCTAGTCTTGGACCTACGAGAATAGCTCCCGCTAGAGCTGCCCAACCACCTACTGAATGAACAACTGTTGAACCGGCAAAATCTATCATACCCATACTGCTTAACCATCCGCCGCCCCATATCCAATGACCTACAACCGGATATATAAAAGCTGTTATGAAAACACCATATATAAGGTAAGAACTGAATTTTGTCCTTTCAGCCATAGCTCCTGATACAATAGTAGCGGCTGTCGCGGCAAATACTGCCTGAAATATCCAAAACGCGAACTGCCACATACCATCAGCAGTCGTTGGGTCTAACGTGCTGCCAAAGAAACCGCTTGTACCTAAAAATCCCATTTTTGAAGCTCCGAACATAATGCCGAAGCCTAAAGCCCAATAAGCAATAGACCCTATAGAAAAATCCATCAGATTTTTCATCATTATGTTGCAAGCATTCTTAGCCCTCGTAAAACCGGTTTCAACCATAGCAAATCCTGCCTGCATGAAAAAAACCAGAAATGCCGCTAACAAGGTCCATATAGTATCAATGCTTTTAGCATTAGATTCAGGTGTAGCTCCTTCACCAAAAGCATTGATACTAACGAGGCCTATGAGTATTAGGGGCAAAATCATTGATATTTTTCTAAAAATCCTCATGACACACCTCCTTTTATTGTTTCAATCTTAGTAAGCAAATCCTATGCTCAATCCGCCGTAAAACTCATTTTCCTGCGCACCGCTATACACATCTTCATCAAGGATAACTGAATATCCTACACTCGGAGATATCGTAAAGTATGTTAATACAGGAATGCTTACACTGCCGGAAAAATTCATGTCACTCCAACCTGATTTATGTGTCCACTGCTGATCATTGTAAGCTATGCTCATACCTATATCAGCTGTTATACCTGTTTCATCAAATTCAAATGTATGACCTATACCTGCCAGATAATAAGATCCATTCCCCGTCCCTTCTCCGGCGACACCTTTCCCTGAATCAACATCCCAATACCATTTTAAGTAAGGCTGTAATAATATGTCATAAGCTACTCCTAAATATACTTCATGCGTATCAAAACCTTTTGAATCCCAATTAACATTAGGGAAAGTATAATATGTGTACCCCAAAGATAAACTCATAGGATCCAATTTTTCTGCTTCTACCCCAACCTTGCCCAACATCTCACCTAGACTAAATGTATAGTCTATATTGTAATCTATTTCCGTATATTCTTCAAACCTTCCGCCATCTACTGTTTTGTCATTGTTCAAACTGTAATTTGTCCATAAATCAAAAGTAAATCCTCCTTTTGAAAGAGAAAAGTCTGTCTGCATAACAGGCTCATTCCCTAGGTTCTGGCCTCTCCAGATATACTTTGTGTAAAATGAATCCGTTAACGATACTTCCGGCATCCATTCGGGTTTTTCTCCAAGCCAATTTTCTTCCAACGCGAAAGAAGCGGTTACTTGGACAAGCAAAACAAGCGCTATACTGATAATATTTTTCATCTTTCTCCTCCTTATTTTAGTCTTAATGGCCTCTGCAAAACGCGTAAGCCTTTATATTTAAACGATTTATATAAATCGTTTTCTTGCAATTTCCTCCATTTGTGATAAACTATAAGTGCGCGCGAACAAACAACTTACAGTAAATCTGGAGGAAATTTATGTCTCATTTTCAACTCTCACTTTTTTACGATATTCAGTTTCTTATTCAAAATTCAAAGTTCTATCGCAAGTACTTCTTAATCTTTAAATCTCTTGATCTTTCTTCCATACAAGATAAAAACTATTCTACAGGACGTACCGGTTATTCCCGTCGCGCCATGATCCGATCCTTCATTGTTAAACATCTTGAGGGCATCAAATCTGTTCCGGCTCTTATCGACTTTCTCGACGCTCATCCCGCTCTTACCGAAATGTGCGGATTCAACATGGGCTCTTTACCCGATACTTCTCAGTTTTACCGATTCCTTTCAGATACAAATAATTCAACTCTTCAAAACTTGCACCATTCAACCATTAAAGAACTCTTAGATAAGAACATTGTTTCCACGGATGTTTTCATCGTTGACTCAAAGCCTATCATGGCTTCTACCAGAGAAAATAATTTTAAAAATCCCAAACGCAATACCCGCAACAAAAACCGTAAAGCCAAACTTAATCCTTCTGCTACTTTAGGTTATTATTCTTACCAATCCGTTAGCGGCAAAAAAGATAATTTTATCTTCTTCTGGGGCTACCGCACTCATGTCATTGTCTCAAAAGAAGGCGTCCCTCTTGTTGAATTAACTCTGCCTAACAATGTCAAAGATTCTATCGCCGCGCGCAAACTTATCAAAAAACTTAAACGCATCTATGGCGCAAGCAAAGGCTCTATACTCCTTGCCGATGCTGCTTACGACGAGCGCGCCTTCTATAACTTCATCGTAAATGAACTTAAATGGCAGGCCTTTATACCCATTAATCCTCGCAATAAACAACCCGATAAAGCCTTTGGATCAAACAATCTGCCTCTTTGCGACGCAGGACTTGAAATGAAATTTAATGGTATCTGGACTGAAAACCTCAGAACCAGGAACAAATTTCGATGTCCCATCTCCGCTAGTAAAAAGTTCGCCGAACATTATCCCGCAGGCTGTCCGATAAATCACCAAAGCTTTAACGCTTATGGTTGTACTAAATATCTTGATGTTACCGATGACCCCAGGTCCCGCGTCCCCAGAGAATCTTTATATTACAAACGGACTTTTAATCTGCGCACTGAGATTGAACGTTACTTTGCCCGGCTCGGCGACCGTGAATGCGAACAAACCACTCATTACAAAATCAGAGCCGTCAAAAATCAATTGACTATAGCTCATCTATCTTTGAGTCTTGTCGCTCATGCCGCTGCTATTCTCATCGAACAACCTCAAAAAATTAGATCTTATAGAACGTTTGCTAGAGAACCAGTACCTTGCCTCACGGCTTAACTTGTATTTCAAAGAACAATCATTTATTTCAACAGGACAGCTTTGCCTGTTTTTGCCTTTTTATCCGCATTTCCACTATTTTTAGCTTCTCTTCTTATTTGTCTGTGATCGCTTCGTCGCTGCGCTCCTCGCGATGACTTCTTAAAAGTTCATTTCGCAGAACTCTTTAGTCTTAAACAAAATATTCAAGACAGTTAACAAAAAAAAAGGGCATTAGGAGAACTTGTCTCCAAACGCCCGTGTCAAACATTCACATCTATGTGTTCTAACCTTACAAGTAAATCTTATACCCTTTTGGTAACCTCTTCCTTGAGGCTAAAACATTTTTCTCTCATTTTCTTTTCCATTTT
>JADGBB010000061.1 GCA_015231715.1 Candidatus Omnitrophota bacterium | reverse complement strand
CGGAAATCAACGTGTTTACTTGAGGAAAAAGAAGAAAGATACCGCACTTTATTTGAATCAGCAAATGATGCTATTTTTACAATGGATGGGGATGTTTTTGTTGACTGCAATTCCAGAACTCTTGAAATGTTCGGTTTCAAAAGCAAAGATCAAATAATTGGGAAAAAACCATATGAATTATCACCTGAAAAGCAGTCTGATGGATTTTGTTCCAAAGAAAAAGCCCAGAAAATAATTAAAGCTGCGTACCTTGGAAACCCTCAGAATTTTGAATGGAGACATAAACGTTATGATGGAACCATATTTGAGGCCGATGTTAATCTTAACCTAATTGTGATATCCGAAAAAAGGTATTTGATGGCTGTGGTACGTGACGCTACGGAACGGTTATTGGCCAAACAAGTTTTACAGAAAAGAGAGGAGCAATATCACAAAACCATTGAATATGCTAATGACGCAATTTTTTTAGCGGATATGGAAACCGGAAATATAATTGATGCCAATACCAAAGCGGGGGAACTTCTAGGATTACCGGTAAATGAAATAATCGGCATGCATTACACAAAACTGCATCCTGAAGCTGAAGAAGGTATGTACATTGAAATTTTTCAAGAATGCATACAAAAAAATAAACTTATATCTAGCAAAGACACTTATGTACGCAGCCGCGAAGACAAAATAATACCCGTTGAAATTAGTTCAAGTTTGATGGAATTGAACGGAAAAAAAGTTCTTCAGGGAATATTTAGAGATATAACCGATCGAAAAAAAGTTGAGTCGGCTTTGCGGAATACCGAAGAATTATACAGATCCACATTAAACGGATTACTTGTTGGCGTGGTAGTTTACGCGAAAGACGCGAGCATCATATTCGCTAACTCCGAAGCTTCCAGGATCACGGGCTTAACAAATGACCAAATAATGAGAAAAAGTTCCATTGAACCTATATGGTATTTTGTCAACGAAGATCTGACAAAAATCAAAGAAGAAGATTATCCCGTGAATAAAGTTATTTCAACGCGAAGGTCAATCCATAATTATATTATGGGTATAAAAAAACCTGATAGCGATGTTTTTGTTATTGTATCCGTCAATGCTATGCCGTTATTCGGCGAGAACGGTGAATTAGAAAAAATTGTAGCTAATTTCATGGACATTACCGAACGCAGGAAAACATTGAATGCGTTAAAATACAGCGAAGAAAAATTCAGGATCATGTTTGAAACGTCTCCTATAGGCATGGCCATGTGTAAAATGGATGGTACGCTTACTGAGGCAAATCAGGCATACTTGAACATAATAAATTATACCTATGAGGAAGTATTGAAATTAACTTATTGGGATATAACGCCAAAAGAATATGCTGATCAGGAAGCTGAACAGCTTCGACTTCTCCGTGAAGTTGGTAAGTATGGCCCTTATGAAAAGGAATATATAAATAAAACAGGAGAACGCGTCCCTATTTTACTTAATGGGATGGTCATCACTAGCACCGATGGGGTACAGCATATTTGGTCTTTAGTCGAAGATATTACCGAACGAAAAAAAACAGAATCTGCGCTAATGGAAGCTAAAAAAAGAGCTGAAGATGGCAGCGCTTTGAAAACCGAATTCCTCTTGAATATTTCTCATGATATTCGTACGCCTATGAATGTAATAAATGGGTTTTGTGATCTATTATCAAATACTCCTCTGAATAAAGAACAAAAAAAGTATTGCGGAACAATAAAAAGAAAAGGTAATGATCTTATAGGTTTAATAGAAGATATTGTTGATGTTGCGGCATTGGAAAAAGGCAGAGTACGCCTGGTTTACAAAATGTTCGAATTATCCGGATTGATTGAAGATGTTACGGATACGGCAAAAATGCTTATAGGAAATAAAAATATTGATTTTATTTTTGAAGTCATGGAAAAAGTCCCGAAACACTTATGTGGAGATGAGCTTAGAATAAAACAAATATTAGACAATTTATGCAGTAATGCAATTAAGTATACCATTAAAGGGAAAATATTGGTTACAGTGGATATTATCAACAATAAAAAAGATGATGAATTTAATGTTGTAAAATTTGTAGTTGAAGATACAGGTGTAGGTATATCAAAAGATAAGATACCGTATGTTTTTGAACCTTATACCAGGTTTAATGAATTTGGGAAAGAGAAAGACGGGGTTGGATTAGGGCTGCATATAGTCGAAACACTTGTAAAAAGTATGGGAGGAGAAGTAGCTGTAGAATCAATAGAGGGTCAAGGTTCTAAATTTACATTTTCTATAAAATTCCAAAAAGGCGTGGAGTGCACAAAAAAAACAGTTTCGGCACGGATAGATCAAAGTGAAAAGGAAGCTGATATATCCGGCATGAAGATCCTTATAGCCGAAGACAATGCGGATCAAAGGGAACTTATTAAGCTCGTACTCGAAATGTCCGGATGTGAAATACATTTCGCATGTGACGGCTATGAAGCGATAGAACAAGCCAAAAAGAATAAGTATGACGTTATTCTAATGGACCTAAGAATGCCGGTTAAAAGCGGCATAGAAGCTACAACGATAATAAGAAAAACCATAGATAAAAAAGTGCCCATAATAGCACTAACTGCTCATGCTGGAGAATGGATAAAAACCGACTGCCTAAATTCCGGAATGAACGGATATGTAACAAAACCCATAGACATAGACGACCTAAAAAAGAAACTCCAAGAATACCGTCCATAAATAAGCGACGAAATCTATCTCCGTCATCCTAAGTGAGCCGAAATCTCTTTGCCGTCATCCTTTTATGCATATGTTGCAAGTTTGGCAAGGCGGGTGTTGTATTCGTTTATGGAGGTTATGTTCAGATAGCCTGCCGGTGGAAGGGCTAGGGAGATTGCATATATTAGCCTTTTTGTGGGGTTTAGAGCTATTTCGCTTATGATTTCTTCAGTAAGGAATTTGTCCGGAAAAAGTTTTTCGTATATAACGCTTGCTCGTTTTAGGATATATTGTTTGTCTTCTGTCGTGTTTTCTTTTGAGTCTTTACTTAGTTTGTATAATGCTGCTTGGAATAAACCTAAATATAATGCTGATTCATAATCCCATAAAGGGGTTTGTTGTATATTAAGGGTTTCTGATAAAGCGATAGGAAAAGTGTTTTCTGTAAAATGGTCAGGATTTGTTTTGTTGATATTATTAAGTTCATTTACATGCATAAGGGATATGATCAATTTTTTAGAGTCAGAATGATAATTGTTTATGATATTTGCCAGGTTGTCAGGTATTTTTATTTGCGTTTCCTGGGAGATTTCTTTGATTACGTCGAGTAGTATCGGTGTTATATCATTAGCTATAAATGTTTTACCGTTTATTGTCCTTTCAAAAATATAATTACTTTTAAAATTCATAAGATCTTGAGTTAATATCATATAAGCCCATGTTTTTAAGGTTGTTCTCTTGAGTTCGGGATCTTCTGGTAATAAGTTTACGTTTATTTTTATCTCCAAAGGGGTTTCTTCGAGGGCTCTGGAGAAAGATCTCAAGAAGTTATTTTTCTTTGATGTATCAGTTATTTCCTTTGAGATAATATGTTCTTTATTGGTATAGCTGAAAGAAAGATGTTCTTTTCTTCTCTTATTGGTGACAAGACAGTGGTCTTTTTCGTCGATAACTTCAAAGTTAAGATCTTTGAAATGTTGACTATGTTTAAGATCAAATTTCGTGTTATCTAATTCAGCCAGAGTGAAAGCATCTATATTGGTTATGGAAGATTTTATAAAATTCGTGTTTTTTAATTTAGCGTTTTTAAATGCGACATTATCGAGTATTGTATTATTAAAAATTGCTCCATTAAGATCAATATCGGTCAATATTAAATTTGTAAATTTCGAGTCCGTGAAATCGACATTACTAAACTTAACTCCCTTAAATAATTCTCTATATTCAAAATAATAATCACCTGGAGGTATATTTAGTTCAATATTTCGCATCTTAGCGCCAGTAAAATCTGATCCTAAATAGGAAGAGTTAGACATTTTAGCTCCTGAAAGGTCAGCTTTTCTAAAATTACACCAGTGTAGGCTCAGATTGCGCATATTGGCATCATGCATATCAACCTCTTCAAAATTAAGGCCTTCAGTGCTTGTGGCTAGTACTGGGTCTGCTCTTCCCATTTCTATGTCATAATCATTTGGGCGAGGCCCGTCAAGATTAGCTCCGATTAGGTTATTTCGTCGGCCTTCAAAAAAATCCAAAAGATCAGGCGACAAACGTGACTCATGCGCGTATTTCCAGTCTATTATTTTTACATCTATAACTTTGCCTGTGCCGTCAAGTTTGACCATTATATTGTTTGCGTGTAGATGTCCGTGAGAAAATATATCACCGTTAGATCGCAAAGAATCGTTTATCGCATATCTGACAAAATCTCTTATCTCGCTGGATAGTCCGGATCCGTAATCGTCTGATACAGAACTTAGTGGGATATATCCCAAAGGAGCTAGGTGAAGTTCATATTTTCCTCCTTTATCGAAAATAGGGCAGCAGCCTGGAGGTTTTGTTTCAATCAGACGTTCAAAGACCGTATAGGCGATATTTTTTAAATATTTTTCTATTATACGAATAGTCGGAAAAGGGAGGTACTGATATACCGGCAATGTTGCACTTCTGGCAGCTATAGAATCTTCTTTTATAAACATGTCACTTCGAGTGAATTTTTTTTCTTTTGATAAGCTGACTATCCTTGAGTCTTCCCATAGATCGATTAGTTCGGGATAAATTTCAGATTTTTCCCAGGAGACATTATTCTCATTCAATGTCTCTTCAAGTGCAGTAGCTTTAAAAGTTATTTTATAAGTTGTTGATGTGCCTGCTATTTTTATGTGAATGATAGTATGGCCTGTATTCTCGCGTATCGGTATTCTGGTAACTTCAAGTAATTGTTCATCACCAAATTCGTGTAATGTTTCAGCGAGCATTCCGTTTATATGAAGAGGGAAGCGGTATTTCCAGTTTTTGTCACCTTCTGTAGAATTTAGTCCTTTAAATGCCATGCTAAATATTAACCTGAGCTCAAAAACAGCATGTGAATTTTTAAAAGATAAGCCTTGTGCGGCTAAAGTATCATTTGAAAACAACGACCTATTAGGTATTGCTTGTGCAGGACAATTTGAGATAAAGAACATTAACGATAAAAGAACCGAAAATAACTTTATGAGAAAGACTTTTCTGCTAGCAATGGTATTAATTATTTTCATATATAATCCTTTACATATATGTAACAAAGATAACAGATTTTTTATAAAATGCAACTTTTTCAAGGATTAACAAAGGTTTCTTTGGGAAAGTTTTGATATACTATAGACTTAACTAACAAATGGAGGAATACGATGAATATTAGCCAAATGATTGCTTGGTGGGGCTTAAGGATGTTTTTGACGTAAAAGGAATTCCTGTTCCTGATTATACCTCGGCCTCAGTCATTGAATTATCAAGGCCTTATTTAAAGCTGATAATAATATTGATAGCCTGAACAATTTGGAAGTTGACGACAGTATTTTATCGAAATTGACATTTTACGTTCATTCGGAAAGCAGAATAACTAGAAGCACCGAGTAGAGAACGAAGACGGGGGAGACGACGAGCCGAAGGCGAGGAGCCTCCCCTCGCGTGGATACAGGAGGAGAAAAAACAGGAAAATTTATTTTCCTGTTTTTGAAACGAGTGGATCCACCTGCAATCTAGCGAAGCTAGATTGCAGGCACCAAAAATTAAAGGGGGACAGTCCACGCGCTTTGCTTGGGACAGTCCCCCTTTAATTTTTGGTGCGCGAGGGGAGATTTGAACTCCCACGGGATTGCTCCCGCTAGCCCCTCAAGCTAGTGCGTCTGCCATTCCGCCACTCGCGCGTAAAACTTGAATTATTGTATTTCAAGCGTACCTATCAGTCAAGAGATTTCCATTGCAAATGTAATTCGGTATTGTCTTGGGATTATAAGTGCTTGTCGGCTTTGTCGAAAATGCTGTTTATTTTTTTTACCAGGTTATGTAATTTATCATCGCTTCGGAGCTTTATATGGTCTTTTTTTATGCCTTGATGTTTATCCTGTACTTCTTTACTGATCCTGTCGATAGGGCCTAGTATCATATGAGCTACCCTGTATGAGATAAAGAGCAATATGCCCATAATAAAGGGCAATGCAGAGATCAATATAATGCCTGTATGTCTTGAAACCTGAAGAGCTGTTGAGCTTATAGAATGGGGAGCAGCGCCATCTCTTGTAATA
>JADGBB010000060.1 GCA_015231715.1 Candidatus Omnitrophota bacterium | reverse complement strand
TTTCGCTTGATGCGTCGGGTAAATTGATTATAACGTTTTCACCCGCGCCGATATCGAATGATGAATAATTGATGATCGTTCCGTCAGCAGCGTTAATTACCATTGTTGAGCCTTCAACCTGAATGTCCGCGCTGCCTGCAACTATTTCAATATCTTGAGGCAAGGGATAGACTATGCTTGTCCATGTGAATGTTATGGATGTTAATAGTGATATAGTTTTTAGCCAGTTTTTCATTTTGTATCTCTTTTGTCGTACTACTTTTACCGTCCGGCACAAAATTTTTGGGTCCTGCCATCGTTCCAACTTTGAGTGTTTTTTACAAAAACACTCAAAGTTTAGGGGCTTCGCCCCACTTCGTTTCCACCATGTCACCCAAAAATTTTGTGCCTTGGGTGGGTACGGCGTTTTGTTACGCGTGGCGTAATTAAAATAAAAAAGCCCGCGTGGCTTTGGCTGCTTCGCGGGCTTTGGGTTTCCCGGGGTGCTTGTATTTATTGCACTTTTCTTGGCAGCTGACTGGCGATCCTAAGGGGATTACGCCTCTAAAGCTTTGCGTCGTATGCTTTCGCAGACTTTGCCTTTTTACAATAAAAATAAAAAGAACAGACTTTGTGTTTTTTTACACCTACATATATAGTATGCCTGAAATAAACTTATAAGCAAGTATTTAATGGACTAACAGATGTTAATTGTGTAAGTATGGGTAATATTTAAAAAATATAGTTATAATATTAATGATATTCAGAACGGGTCAATTATCAGCTTTATTTAATTTTTCGTGCTCCCGGCAGGGCTACTTCGGCTACTTTGGGGTCTTCGCCGAAAACTGATTTGTAGATTTCTTTGAATCTGTCCTTACCTCCGGCAAACTCGAAAGTTAATGGCATTACTTTTTTTGCTTCTTCTACCATTCGTCTTGAAATATTCTGAACATCCCACTGCGCATGGGCGTCTTCTCTTAATCTGGAAACATGATAAACCTCTCTCGCATTCGCTCTCATTAAAACTCTTTTACGATGAGAATTAGTTAAAACATAAGGTGCGGCAAGAGGGATAACTTCTTTTATCTTTTCGTATACTTTATTGGTCTTATCAACTATCCCCATAAAATATGATTCCATGCCTATTTCCTTTATATTTTGAGGGATTGTATTTCCTAAACCGGGATCATATTCTTGAGCTGTGATGGTGCTCATTCTGTGCCTCTTAAGCTGCCCGAAACACGCGGATGATAAAACAATATCAAATGTAAGGTTCACATACTCAAATTCTCTTATCATCGAATCATAAAGCTGCATGTTGCGCCATGAAGAACTAAAAATATTTTTTTTGTCTTTTATGGACATTTTTTGTACTATCTCTTTACATTGTTCATAAGATAATGCTGTTGATGTATGCAAGATAGCCGCGGCAACAAGCTCGTCCCCGTTAGGCGTAAATTCAGAAAGTTCAACTTCATTAACTCTATCCGTTATTTTTTTATTGCCGTATTTTTTTACAATTTCACGTGATAGATCTTTTAGTTCCGGATAAGTTTTAAGATCCCTGTCATTAGCTTGATGAAAAATAACTATCGAAGGAGCAACTCCTGATATTTGACCGTATATGGCTCTGCCTAGTTCCTGCACCTCGGATAAAGGATTCGACGCGAATCTCCTCAGTAACAGTTCAAGATTACGACCGTTAATTGTATGCCCTACCTGCGATTCGGTTGCTAATGCGGTTATGTATCTGGCATCTTCTTTGGCCCAGCCTTCAAGTAAATTATGATTTTTAGGGTCTTTTGAAAGATCGGCATGTTTTTCAAAAATATGTTTTTTTAGGTTCTCAAACAGTTTAAAATACGCTTCGTTCTGTAAGTTTATTACATCTATGAATTCCTGTTCTAAAGATGTACCTTTTAATTCTTTGGGCATAACATAATCGTTGTCCAAAGTAATATATCTTTGTGACTTTTCGGTATAGGAACAGAGCCTGAATTTTTCAAGCTCTTCCATTGCCAGCCTTGAAACACCTATGATATCCAGGTTAAACACAGCATGCTCTGCTACCGAATGATGTCCCATTTTGAATATGATAGTCGAATTAGATCTGCGTGTTTTTTCAACTTCTGTTCTTGCCTCTTTTCTGATCTCGTCTATATCTCTTGGGTCTCTGCTTATACGGGCATATGCTGCGGATAGGACTTCAGGGGTTAGGTCTTCTCTCTTTCCTGTTTTTCGCTCTATCTCTTTTAAAACATCGGTATCTACATTATATCCGGCTAGAGTAACTCTCATCTTCCTCCTTGAAATTATTAGCGTTATTCTAGCATAAAAGTGTATTTCTTCCAACTCTTGACTTAAATCCTGTTAGGAGTATAATCAATTTTACAATTAAAATTAAAACATTTTCGAACGGAGTTATGAAAAAGATATTTTTATCCATTTTAATTGCATCACAGATAATTTTTCCTGGCATATCTCATGCAAGTCTTCTTAATAATTTTTTTGGTACTAATTTCAAAAAAATCAGAGATTATTCCAATCCCGAGGTCTTATCAATTGATCTAAAGGACAATCTTCTTTTTTCAATGTTAATTGATTTTCTCAAAAAAGAAAATTTCCGTATCTACAAACAGGATGCGCTTGAACACTATGTAGTTGTAATGGGATTGGACAATCAAACCGACACAACAATGGTGGGTATCTTTCTTGAAGATGAAGGATACAAAACAAAGGTTCTTATTAACTCTTTGTCTTCCCCCGCAAAAGAAAAAATGGAACACCTTTTATCCGAGTTCTTTTCATACTACAAAGAGTAGTTCCAGGTATCCGCTAAATATTTATGCTCAACCAGTTTACGCGTTTTTTCAGTAAGATCATCATCAAGGCTCATCTGTTCTTTTACGTTAAAGATCGAGCTCAGTGCTTTTTTAAAATCAGCAATATTAATATCGGCATTTTTTATAAAATCAGCGTGTTGCCTGCCTTGTCTGTATTCTGGTTCCTTTGGAGGATGTTTTAAATATAAAGGTATCTTTGTAATATCAAAATCATACAATATCGTACCGTGTTGCAGGAAAAACATCTTTTTCCTGGCTTGCGCGTTTCCCGAAAACTTTAAGCCGTTTATGCTTATATCGGAAAGGCCGCGTATCTCTACGTTATTTGTTTTTTTAACCTTATCCGAATAACCGGCGCCTACATTTATGCCTTGGCTGATCAAACCTAGTACCGCATGATACGAATCGTTAATGTTAGCATATTCCGGGTCTTTGTCATACGGCAACACTAATGAGTAGTTTAAACATCCCGGACCTTGCAGAACGGTTCCTCCGCCTGAAATACGCCTTAATACTTTGATCCGGTCTTGTGAGCATGATTGCAATTTCACTTCATCTTTGTGTTTACATGCCCTTCCTAAAACAACAAAAATATCATTTGATTCCCAAAACCTTAATGTAGGCCCTATTAGTCCTTTATCCGCCGATAAAAGCATAACTTCATCTAAAGCGAGATTTTCTTCGGGAGTTTTAGCAATATGGGAAACCAGTATCATAAACTCTCTCTGGCAAATACTTAAAATGCTACGTCCATGTCTTTCGCGGCTTTTACTTCGTTCAGCCTTGATACACATGTTGTTTTTGGGTAATCCTTGAATACTTCGGGGTTTGTTTCCGCCAATTTTGCAAGTTCAATCATTATTTTAATAAAATTATCCAGCGTTGCCTTGGATTCTGTTTCAGTGGGCTCTATCATAATTGACTCTTTAACTACTAGCGGAAAATATACCGTAGGCGGATGTATGCCTTTGTCTATAAGAGCTTTAGCGAAATCAATCGCTCTTACTCCTTTCAGAGCCTGCTTTTCCGCTGATATAACAAATTCGTGCAGACAATTGTCTCCGAAAGGTATATCAAAATGATCTTTAAGTTTTGCTTTTATGTAGTTAGCATTTAATACGGCATTTTCACTAACTTCTTTTAGCCCCGGTCCGCCAAGCAAAAGAATA
The DNA here is from genome assembly GCA_015231715.1 of Candidatus Omnitrophota bacterium. The sequence goes on along the minus strand of JADGBB010000060.1, from coordinate 2,306 downwards.
TATGCATAAGCTTTTAAAAGCACTCCAAAATTTCCATAGAACTGCGATATGTATCCTATAGAATCAGGCCGTGCATAATCAAGAATATACGTTCCGTCTTTTCTTTTTACAACTCTTGAAGTCGGTAAAAATTTTTCTAATCTTGCTGAAACACCTACAGGTCCTGCCCCGGGACCGCCTCCTCCGTGAGGAGTCGCGAAAGTTTTGTGCAGGTTCAAATGCACAACATCAAAACCAAGGTCACCCGGTTTAGTTTTACCCATGATCGCGTTCAGATTAGCTCCGTCATAATACAAAAGCCCTCCGGCTTTATGCATAATATCAGCCATTTCTTTTATATGAGGATTAAAAATACCCAGAGTGTTAGGACATGTCAGCATCAGTCCTGCAACTTCATGATCGACGGCCTTTTTATATTCTTCCATATCCATAACGCCGTTATCGCCTGTCTTTACGGTACGAATAGAATAGCCGGCAATAGCCGCACTCGCCGGATTTGTTCCGTGTCCCGAATCCGGAATTATAATATATTTACGTTTATCGCCTTTATCTCTATGGTATGCGGCCATTAGCATTACACCGGCTAGTTCCCCGTGCGCGCCTGCCATAGGCTGTGTTGTAAAAGCAGCCATGCCTGTTATCTCGCTTAAAGCGTTCTCCAAATTATAAAGTACTTCCAAGGCGCCTTGAGTTAAAAGTCCGCCTTTAACCAGCTGCGGCTGCAGTGGATGTATTGAAGCGAAACTTTCAAGATCAGCTATTTTTTCAATAAATTTAGGATTATATTTCATTGTGCACGAACCTAAAGGATAAAAATGTGAATCAACCCCAAAATTTCTTTGAGAAAGTTTTGTGTAATGTCTTATTATCTCAGGCTCAGATACTTCAGGCATTTCAGCGGGTTTTTTTCTTAAATATTTATCGTCCAATTTTACGGCTTCGGGCACATCTGCTTTAGGGAGCATATACGCTCTAACGCCTTCTCTTGATTGTTCAAAAATATTTTTCATCTTTTTCCTCTATCTAAGCGCTTCTTCAAGCGCCGCGGCAAAAGCCGAGATCTCTTGTTTAGTTCTTTTCTCTGTCACTGCTATTAACATATAATCATCCATATTCGGATAATATCTGCCTAGCGGGAAACCCGGAGCTATACCTTTATCTATTAACTTACTTATAACTTCATTCGCGGGTATCGGCAATTTGATCGTGAACTCATTGAATGTCGGAGAGCTTCTTTTAACTTCGACTCCGTCAATCTCTTCCAATTTTCTTTTAGCGTATTCTGCTTTATCTCTGCAAAGCAGCGCTAACTCTCTCATCCCCTGCTTACCTAAAAGCGTCATAAAAATTAACGCCCTTAAAGCGCATAAAGCCTGATTGGAACAAATGTTCGATGTTGCTTTTTCTCTTCGGATATGTTGCTCTCTTGCTTGAAGAGTTAAAACATAGCCTTTTCTGCCTTGGTTGTCTTCTGTGGCGCCTACTATTCTTCCAGGCATTTTACGGGCATATTCTTTTTTTACCGCCATAAAACCTAAATAGGGTCCGCCGAAAGATAAAGGCAGTCCAAGGCTCTGGCCTTCTCCGGTACAAATATCCACGCCTATCTCGCCCGGTGAACTTAATATACCCAACGAAACAGGGTAAACACTTTGTATCAATAATGCACCTTTCTCATGACATTTTTTTACAATATCCGAATGGTCATCAATAGCCCCGAAAAAATTAGGGTTCTGAACGATGACCGCGGCTGAATCATTATCAAGATGTGAATATAATTCTTCTCTATTCGCCTGGCCGTGTGTTACGGGCACTTCCACAAATTCTATCGAAAGGTTCTTTGTATAACAATACATCATATTGCGGTAGATCGGGCTGACGCCGCCGTCCATAATTATTTTGTTTCTGCCTGTGATCCGTATCGCCATCATTGCCGCTTCATATAAAGCCGTACCGCCGTCGTATAAAGAAGCGTTCGATACATCAAGTCCCGTCAACCTGCAAATAGCGCTTTGATATTCATATATTGCCTGCAATGTTCCTTGTGAAGCTTCCGGCTGATAAGGAGTATAGGCTGTATAAAATTCGCTTCTTGAAACAAGCGCATCAATTGCCGCGGGAATATAGTGATCATAAAACCCGCCTCCTAAAAAACAGACAAGATCTTTATTATTCTTTTTCCCTAAAGCCGTAAAATATCTTTCGACATCAAATTCCGATTTACCTAAAGGCAGTTTCAAGTCTCCCGATCTAAGTTCAGATGGTATGCCTTTAAAAAGCTCATCAATATTACCGGATGTGATCCC
>JADGBB010000005.1 GCA_015231715.1 Candidatus Omnitrophota bacterium | reverse complement strand
TGTGCTATAATTAGCCATAAGGGGATCCTCCTTGTGTTTATTGGGTTTCAGAAGATTCAATTATAGCACAAGTTCTTGGATCCCTTTCTTTTTATACAAATTTATGAATTTTTACCGGACAGGAATGATTACCTATTACAACAGTTGAGCATTTAAAACTCTAAGTTAGTTTACTAAAAAGTTGCAACTGAGATTTTGGGATGTATACTTTCTATATATATACATGGGTGGTATATATGTAAAACCGAAAAACTGTGAACCAAACTGTGGTTCATAGCCGTATACAAAAAAAGTATGCGGGGCAAACCTTTCGTGAGAGAGGGACGCAAAGCCGACATTTCTTGAGCATTTTAGCGCAAGAAGGATGGGTTGCCGAAAATGAAAAAAATATTAAAAACTATATCTATAATAACAGTAGTCGCGTTTATATCGACGAACTGTTTTGATTTGGCGTATAGCTCTGATATAGTTAAAGAGTATTCTCCTCTTTCGGTTAAACAATCCATTGATATAAATTCATTTGAACTTCCTTCTCATCTTGGTGAGATAAGATCATCGTGGAGCCCGTCACAGTCAGACCCTGAAAAGGGTAAAGCCCCTGTCATTTATATTCAAGACGCTCATTGCAATTACGATTGCCAAAAAACAATATCTGAAATAATCGATCATATTGAAACAAACTATGGTATCGACACAATTAATCTTGAAGGCGGCGCGGAAGATTATGATACATCAATTTTTACGAATATAAGCGATCGAGAGAAACGTGAAAAAGTTGCCGACTATTTTGTGAAACAGGGCCTTATAAACGGCGCTGAATACTACGCAATAAATAATCCTGAAAAAGTAGATCTTTGGGGTGTAGAAAATGTAGATCTTTATATAAAGAATCTGAAAGTCTACAGGAATTTACAAAAAAATCAAAACGAAAGAGATAAATATCTTGAAGAATTAGACAGAACCCTGAAACAGTTAAAAGCCCATATTTTTAATCCGGGCTTATTAGAAATAAGCATAAAACAAGCTTCTTATAAAAATGGCACTCTGGATTTTAAAGAGTATGTAGTTTATTTAGCAGAACGAGCCGGTGTAATTATGACTAATTCACTTGCCTCGACCTGCCCAAATATAACCAAATTAACATCAATAATTAAAAAAGAAGAAACAATTGATTTTAGACGCGCTGACGCTGAACGAAGTTACCTGATAGAAAAATTCCAAAAAACTCTTTCCAAAAGGGCTAAAGAAGACCTTGTTAAACAGACCATTAATTTTAAGAACGGAACGTTAAGCCAGGAAGAATATTACAAATATCTTGTGAATACAGCTGAAAATTTTGAAGTAGACCTGACACCTTATCCGCAACTGGCTAAATACATTGAATACATTAACACTTATGACAGCGTTAACAAACTCGCTGTTTTTGATGAAATAACTGAACTTGAAACTTCAATCAAAGAGGTTTTATTCGAAAACAACGAACAAAGAGAATTAGATGAACTGTCAAACGATCTGGTAATGTTAAAAAATCTATTCAATATTTCAATAACCCGAGATGATTGGGATAAATACAACAGCAAAAATAGTAGTGCCGAGGGCATATCGTCCTTTGACATATCATCATTCACAAGTTTCATAAAAAAAGAATCCTCAAAATACAACATAATAGAAACCCTGAGTCCGGGAATAGAAAGTTTAGACAATTGGAGAAGCGAGATCGAAAAATTCTACAAATACTCTTTCGACCGAGACAACGCATTTATTTCGAACTTATCATTCACCCGTCATCCTGAGCGAAGCGAAGGATCTCAAAAACCAACAATCCTAATCACCGGAGGTTTCCACTCAGAAAATTTATTCGACTTGTTCAAACAAAACAACATACCATACGTCTCGATCTCCCCAACCTTCACAGCCTGCAAAGAAGGCGAGAATCCATATTTTGATATTTTATCCGGAAGGGATAGAACAACAATAAAGGACGCACTGCCTTCGGTATTGCTCAGCACACTAGCTACGCCTGCTGAAATGTCTACAAAATTAAACAATGCTGTAGTAAGGGCTATGGGTGATACCGTTATGAATCATAGCGGAGCATTAATTGACGAAACCGCTAAGAAAGAAAAGGAGAATGGAAGAAGGGCGATAGATACTATAATACGGGCATGTGCAGCCCTTATCCCGTTAGTAACTCTCTGTTTCTCGTATTTTTCATTTCCTTTTGCACATACTGCCATAGAATGTACAGTGATTATAATAGTTGGTAACTGGACGTTGGTGTGTTTTACATATCTGTATAATAGCTCTGCATATCGTAATAAGAAGATTAACACATGGGCATACTGGTTGGCATCTGTATTGTCTGCACTAATAGTTGCTATCCAGCTTTTTATATTTTCTAATCAGCATTTTGCCAGCGAGAAGAATCGATATTATTATAGCAATATGTTCAGTGGATCATCGGCTAGCGAATATATACGAGAAGCCCTAGAAAATGAAAATATTAATAAAAGAATACACCTTAAAATGTCTGACAACATAGGGTATATAGGAGAGTATGACAGTTCCGGAAATATATTGACAATAAGGGAAGATAATGAGGATATTGGGCAAGCATTTGTCCATGAAACCACTCATTGGCGATTTGATGCTATGTCTGAAGACCAAAAAATAGCATTTGAAGGGATAGCAACTCCGGAAAAACAACAAAATATCGTCTCGGCAATTAGGTCATCCGGGATAGACAAAGACTACATTGAAAAAAATCTCGATAGACTAGTCAGACAAGCTTGCGAAGAAGCGGCTGCTAACAGTGCACAAAAGTTTTCAAAAAAAATAGATCTTATAACGAAAATGAACCTTAGGCCAACGGCAGCAAAAGATATATTTAGTAGCTATATTGTCAATTTTAGGGATTATGGGATACACGTTGATGTCCCAGCCCGTACAGTCGGGGAAAAAGGTCCAAATGCTTCAATATATTTGGATTCTGAAGTTCTTCCTTCTGATGAAATGATAAAGTGGATTAACAACAACAATTTTTTTGAAAAAATAAATGTACCATTCGCAGAAACAAATTTAACAGATTTTATAAAAGGTATTAAGACGCAGCCATCGTCAAGAGACACTGGCGGAGCGCCTAAGCAGCAACTGGAAGCCGCTGATGGATCTTTTGGCACACTTAAAACGATATTGCCGGTAGAGGACCAAAGGTATGGGGTGTATGCAGGCGGGGTGTTGGTGGGGTCAAGTGCTGAGAATCGGTTGAAATGGGTCAGAGAAACAACACATTTGGGGATGAAACTGCTAGAAGGAAATGATTTAGTCGATGTAGGGTTTAGAGAAAATGGCGCGGTTGGTCTGATAAAAAGAAAAATATTCGGTGCCGGTATAAAAACAGACACTATCTATATTATAGATGAGCCTAGCGCATTTTTTGGCACGGAAGTCGTTCCGTATGAAACAAAGGGAGCATTTAATATAGAGGACATTGAAAACGGGAAGAGCTATATTTTTGTTAGTAAAGACCTTTCAACGGCTGAGCGTGATTTTGCCGTTCAGCATGAAACATTTGAAATCGCATGGCGTAAATTGCTTCGGGGTATGCAAGGTAAAAAAGAAAATAAATATATTCAGGAATTCGGCATTGATCGGTCAGCGCATATATTAGCGTGGGCCAGCCAGATAATAATGAATGACTGGAAAAGCATTAAAGACTGTGAGTTTTTAACCAAAGAAATATCATTATTGGCAAAAGATCATAAATTATTAGAAAAATTTATTGAGATGAATGATGACAGAAGCGCCCATAGGAATATCGTTAGTTCGTTTTTAGCCGAACATATGAACAGGATATTCGGTTTTGAGGAAAGTGTGCAGGCTGAAATAAACTTTTTTCAATCAGTGCCCGATAAGGTGATCTCTTTGGCCGAGAGGATAAAACAAGATGAAACCGACGTTTATCTTAGTGAGGACGATAGGAAAGTGATCGAATATGCAATGGCGAATCCTCCTTTAATGGAACAATTAATGGAAAAGCTTATTTTAATAGCCCAAAGGAATAATATTTCATTAAATTATTTTGTCGATATGTCATTTAAGAATATGGAGGATGTGATAAATCTCCAAAGAAAAAGTACTCGAATGGGAGATTATATAAGTAGTGTACTCCGCGTAAATGCTATCTTCCTGGAAAAGATCTTTTCTAAAGAAGAGAATTATTTATCTCTGGGTAATGACCAAATATCTAAATTAGTATTTGTAATGGGTTTTCTCGTATATCCTGAGGGGAGCACCCTGGACGATTTTGTATACGAAAGATTATCCCGGATAATACATGAAAAAATAGAGAAATATCCCAAGGGTCTTAAAGTTGATGCGGATTTAGTGTGTGGTCTTATGAACGCGACATCAAATATGAGATCTTACTATTCATCCTGCGGGTATGTGGGAAAAACTTTAATAAACAAGATTATAGATATTGATCCAGACTTTATTATTGATGATAAGGAAGGAGCGATCAAAATAAGAGATCAGGTTTTAAAGATCAAGAATGATAGCGCGAAGAATTACAATGCCTATAAAGAGAATATCTATACACTTATCGGACGGTTAGCATCAAAGGATAAAGATGTTTTCAATGTATTTTTTGAGTGCTTTTTTAATCTGCACGAAATAAAAGCAGGTGAAATATTTCTTGATGTGGCGATGAAAGTTAATCCACGATGCCGTGAATTCTTAAGAAATCAAATATATAGTATGGATAAAGGTAGACCAGTTGTTTTTAATATAAATAAATATGACCAGATTCAGGAAACCGTATTGAACCTAGCAAAAAATAAAAAAATAACTTTAGAGCTTAAAGAACTTTTAATTTTTGCCTTGTCCCCGCAATTTCAACAGAGGCGCTGGGATGTTGTGGTAGGTCTGGTTCCTGATGCCGAAGTTTCAGTCTTTTTCGAGGCTGTAGCAAGTAATGTTTTATCAGAAAAAATAGACAAAGATCCAATTGATAACATAGGTTATTCTGAAAAGATCGGGATGCTTGCAACATGTCTTTCTAGGAAGAGTTTTGATATGCCGCAAGGTTATTATGAAAAACTTAAAAACCTTATCAGTGAGCTTGAAAAATTATGGAAAGAAAGGTACGGCAATGTGCAGAGCATCTCAAACTTTCCCGAATATATTCGAAAGATAGGGAATTATATATTATTATCGGACATTGGTATTGAAAAAGCGGATATTTTGAGATATTCACGTCAATATGATGTGCTAAATAACGATGCTCTTGAAGAGATTATTTCTATAGTAGAGTTTTTGGAAAAGACAGCTGTAGAAAGAAACGGAACTGAAATATGGGAGAAAAATAAAACCAGGATATTGGAAACACTTATCGCGGCCTTAAAGGATAAAAAATATGCACAGGGAGTTAAAGATAATATATTTATAGCCCTTGATCTTATGGGTTTTGAGAATCTTTTAGGTTTTATCCGTAATGGTGAAAGTGTTAATCCCGCGAGGTTTAAGTCATTTTTTGATGTAGAACATGGGCTTTTTGCCGGGTCTCTGCAGACAGCGCTAAAAGCCCTGAACGAAAAAGAAATTGAAAAATTCAAACAAAATATTATTTTACCTGCTCAAAATGAGAACCCAATGGGAGTGTATAAACTTCGACAAATTATTTTCGCTTTGGGGATAATAGATATTAAGAAAGATGGAAGTTGGAAGAAAATATTAATGGAAGCCCGCATTGACGATCCTGCAACTGAAAATTACAGAAGAGAATTATTTGAAGATGGAAAGTATTTGATGGATCAGGAAAGTTTTGAAAGGTGCGTACGCTTAAACAAACAAATAAGCTTTTCTTCCAGGTTAGAATATATTTTGGATAACTATTTTCCCGATAAGGTTACTGATGAAAACAAAAAAAGACTTTTTGACGTATTGAAGAAATGGGAGATTGTAAACCCCGATGAAAGGAATAAAATGCAAGTTGGTGACGTTTTGTCCAGTGAAGAAATTGTTCATAATAGGCATATAGAGTCATTTTCTGAATTTTTAGATGTTTTTGATATAGAGGATCTAACCTTATTTCTTGATTTTGAATCTAATGATTTGGATAGGGAAAGATTATATCTTAATGACGTGGACATGAGCCGAGAAGACACAAGTTTATTTAAGTATATAAAAGAATTTGCTGAAACAATGACACCTGAAGATAGAGAGCGATTTAGAAAAAATATTCTAACAGCCGTTTCTAAAAAATTTAATGCTCTAGGAGCTGAAAATCGTTACGCTAAATTCACGGACTCTTTAGAGAAAATTAAAAATGCAGATTATCTTTCTGAAAATGTTAACCATCCAATTTTTAAAGGTAAAAAGTATATAGATGATCCTGAAAGTTTCTTTATGGCAGATCAGCTCTGCGCCTTATATCCTAACAGGATCGGGTGGGAAAAAATATATAATACAATAAATTCAGCTCGAACAGATAATATGGTTGATGATGTTTGGAAACAAAAAAGTGATTTACTCTTCGCAGAAGTATACAAAAGAATACCTCTGGATACTTCCGTCGAGAGGCTTGGTTATATAAACGACGGCATTAAGTCAGCTATAGACTTTTTAGGGATAAATATTCTTCCATACATTACTTACAGTAAAGATGTTGAAGGCAAAGAGCCTTGTTCATTAGAAGAAATGTTAGTAAATAAGGATCATACTCCGATTTTTAATGCAGTTAAAGAGTTCTCTGAAGGTTTTTCAAATAAAGAGATCAGCAAACTCATTGGCGTTATATTGGAACTTCCTAATATTTCTCCGGACAATGAAGGGTACACAAGTTATCACAAATTTAATCGGATAATAAATGAAGTAAATAGTATGAAAAGTAAAAATGAATCTACTTGGAAAGAAGTATTCATTAATGCTGATATTAAAAGCGCTGCATATAAAAAATTACTAAATGATATTTTAGGAGATAATCAATATCTCCAAAGTTTTAAATCCTTTCAAAGGCTTAATATGCTAATAGGGCTTAGTAAGAATAGAAGAATTTTTGAAGTCTTAGAGGGATATCGTGAAAAATCAGTAGAATCAAAAACAGAAGAAGAACGAGAGGATTATAAAAAAATATATGACTATTATATTGCTCTGGCGAATCATCCGGCAATGAATCGATTCGAAATATTTAGAATGATGATACACGAGCCTGAAAAATTTTTAGAGCTAAATGATATTCATACGAACGATAAGATTCACAATGTCAAAAAACCATCAGCGCTTTTAGAATTTAAATATATAGACATAGATGAGAATAGTCCGAATATCAGAGATAAGGCCCGCAAAATAATAGAAGGTTTAATATTAGGGAAATATGATGATATGCAGGTCATTAAAGCTTCAGACAGACAGATGAGCAAGCTGGAAATAGCGGTTAGTAAAGATACTGTCATAAAAAATCTTAAAGGTATAAAACTTCTCGGCCATATCCTAAAAGAAGGATATCTGACAGAAGAAAATATAAAGGATATTTTGCTTAGGTTTTTTAAAGATAAAAAAAGCGAAATAAACAATGCCAATGTCCCGGAGCATTTAGTAAATATTATTAACTTACTTGAAGGGGATAGATCCGGGACTAATAGTGTAAGTATTGAAAGGCTTCTTAATAGGCTAGAAAAATCTCGTTTTGGTGTTATGGATTTATTGGAAAGGATGGATGCCTGTAATACAACAACTCCTTCATACAATTTAAGAATAATACCAAAATCAGATCCGTTAGCTATGTTAACAGGAAGTGAGGGCGGAAATTGTATGGCATATGGTAGCGGAAAAAATAATGTTTATATATTTAACCCCAACACAGCATTTTTTGCTTTATCAGAGAATGTTTATGACGCAGAAAAGGACTCGTATTTTGAAAGGATAATTGCTACAAGTGTTGTAACCGCTAATAGAGAAGTTCCGGTTAAAGTAAATGAATTAGTAATGATGGTTAATGATGCAGCTACTCGAGGAACAATAGAAGATATCAATATGGATGAAGTCTTTGGAGTTGATTTTATTGATAGTATATCTAGTGAAGTCTTTTTAGCTTTGGATAATATTGAAGCAGCCCCTAATGCAAAAACTAAATTCTTAGATAATAGTAAAAGAATAGATATGGAAACTATAGTTGAGTTCGCATATAAAACATTTTTTGAAGAATATATTAGGTCTGTGCCGTATACGAACCGATTGGGGACTGAGAAAGGAAGAAAAATAAATAAAAACATTCTTGTTGCCGGGATAGATTATTCTGATTTTTTAAAAGAAAAATTGCGAAAGACATTGAATAACAAGATCCCTCAAGTTCTTTTGAGTTATTCCGATAACCTGAAGCCGGAATCGATGGTTATAGATTTAGAAAGCGAAGAAGAAGGGGAAGAAGAAAGTGAATTATTTAATGGAGTGAAACCATTAAGTTTTGAAGATACATTAGAGGTTTCATATATAGAAAACAGAGCATTCAGAGATAAAAAGGGATTAAAAAGTCATTTAGCAGGAATTGAGATGCAGCTTATGGCTCTTGCGATGAATGAAGCTCTTCAGGGAGATAAACGAAAAAATTTAAGCTTAGGATATTTTAAGGACGGTAAACTTCAAGGATATATCGTAGCTTATATAGGTAAAGAACAAGGAGATGACCCAGTTATATACATAGAAGACTTTGCTTCATTACGCGAAGGTGTAGGAGGTTATCTTTTAGCAAAACTATTTAAGCAGATCAAAAAAGTAATAGATGAATACAGTATGAAATACGGGAAGGAGCTTGTCGTAAGATGTGAAGCTACTACAGGAGAGACCGGTAGTTTCAGAATGCTGAGCGAGAAGGCAAAAGATATTTCCGGTAAAGAGAAGCGCATTTTTAGTGAAAAAATAATAACTAAAGCCGGATTTAAGATCCTGGAAAAGAAGGAAATGGAAAACGGCCAGGTCTTTATGGAATTTGGTAGGATGAAGGAGAGGGATAATACAGGAAATGTATCAGCTACAGGTAGCTGGTTCAAAAATAAGATATATGCTAAAGGTTTTGCCTGGTGGCTTGAAGCTGTTATTCCTGTTGTGATAAGTTTTGTAGCAACTAATTCAGGGCCTCTATTAGCTGGTATTATTGGTGCTTTTGTATTTATTGTTTTCCATTTTCGATATGATAAGAATAGAACCGGCGGTAAATATTTTTATATAGCTAAACATACGAAAATAGGAATTGTTTTGTTTTTAGGAATATTGACAGGGGCATCTGTATCATTAATTTTATTAGTACCATTTTGGGGATATGCGCTTTTATCATATGTGATTTTGAATCATTTTCTTATTAACGTACTTGTAGAAGATTATAGCGGCTTTGATTTCGTTCTAGGCGTTTCGTCTTTTTATGCTTTAGTGACGATAGCATTCGCCGGGATATTTTCTATGGAAAATGCATCTAATAATAAAAAATACGATGTAAATACTCAAAATAGGTATGAAAGCGTCAAGAGTTCCAGAGGATCAAAAATATCAACTATTGAAAGAATACGAAAGAGGCTAGGATTTTATCAGACCAAAGAACACAAAGCTTCTTCGGGTGGGGGAATAGGGTTTTCGGATGGAACATCCAGAGACGGAGTTGTGGCAAAATTAAAAGGTAATAAAGCGCGTAGTATGTTTGTTGTGGGGATATATGACAGGTTAGGTGATGGCGGAACTTTGGTCAGAAATAACGACTTCGATATAGTTTTTAACGGAGATGAGACGAGTGAATATACAGATGTTAATGTGCTTTTGCCAAATATGAAAAAAGGTGAAACTATAAATGTTCCGATAATTATGAATGGGAAAACCGTATCCGGTGAATATCTTAACGGAAAAGTGTTTTTAAATATGAACGGTATTTTGACAGCTCAGGATGATATTGAAGGCACAGAATTAACTTACAAAATATTGAAAATGACGTCGAATAATGAAGTTAGGGTATCATCCCCTGATTCAGATTGGCTTATAAAAGAATTTGCCGAAATCCCTTCTGCAATTCGATTAAAACTCAATAATGTTAAAGAGGCCAGATCGGATACCGTGAAAGCGGTTATGGTTGCACAAATACTGCATGAATATTTTGGTTATTCACAAAATATGGGAGTTGAATTATTAACGGGAACATGGGGTAATTTTATTAATGATGTCTTGAAGTCTGAAAAGTCTTTTGTCTCAGATTGTGATGTTTTGAGTACATATACAGTCATTATGTGCAAGTATGTTGGACTTGATTCTTTTGCTAGCACAGGATTCTATAACGTTGATGGAGGCTCTTTGCTTTCAGAATCAGAAGCGCATATGACTGTTTATGTCAAAATAAACGGAGAACTTATGGAATTTGATCCGTCGATTTTATCCGGGCAGGTGAATAATACAGGAGCAGTTTCGGATGATGCCAGCAGGGCTTCGGAGGAGGTAGGTGAAAAAGAAATAAAAATGGGCGGGTCAAAATATGAAGTTAAAAAATTTATTGCAACAGGATATAACCCGAAGGTCATATTGGAAATCTCGGAACGTTGCATAAAGGCACCAGATAATGAGGCAAGGCAACTTTTTTCAGAAATGGAAGATATTGTAAATTCAAAAGTATTTTCAAAATATAATCATGCAGAATGGAGAGAGATTGCCAAAGGTCTTGCCGCTGTAGCCTATGCCCGTCCAGAACTAACTAGCGAAGGAACAATAAAGGTTTTGTTCGATATCTTAAGAACAAAAGGCCTAGATGTTCTATACAATAAGGACGGAACCGGACTCTTCCGTGTCACTGTAAATAATGCTTACGCATATTCTGTTTTAGGGTTGCTGGAGTTAGCGAAAAACCGCCCTGAGAGTAGAAAAATAATGCAAAAGGAAATAGAAAAATATCTCGAAGAGGCCAAGGGGGGAAATGTATTTTCATTGAATGCGATCAATATGATTAATAATTTCAATGAAACATATTATCAAGCGTCATGGGCTAAAACAATAATAGAAGATTACAGGAATATAAGCACAAATGCCATAAATCATGAAAAACTTAAAGATCCAAGTGTTGTAGAGACATCTGCGGGAGAAAGCGAAAATCAGCGCAAAGCCGGTAGACGAAAAAACATTATTGATACTGATGAGCAGTTTTCAGAGGAAGATATTAATAAACTTGAAATGCTGGCTAAAGAGGAAGTATCCAGATATGAATTAAAACCTGAAGGAGAAGATGTTGACCTTGAAAATGGAGAAAAAGGGAAAAAAATACAAAGATTTGTGATCTCCTATAGAGACAACGCTATATCAAATTTTCTCGAAAGTAAAAATGTTTCAGGTGCCTGTAATCTAGTCGGTAAAGACGGAACGATATATGTGTTTTATGAAGAATATAAAGATGAGTATGAAGCAAAAGAACATGAATATCTTGAGATTGCATGGCGAATGAATCTGCCCAAGGATAAAGAAACACAAGATGCAATAGAAAGGCTCGGAGGGGTTGAGCGTTCTATTCATATACTTGCTTGGGCGAGTCAAATATTAAAATATACGGATAAGAATGCAGATACGGATTTGCATTGGACGGATGTTAGAGATTGTTTCTTTATTAAAAAACAAATAGTTGCGATGACTCAAGAACAAAGAGAGGCTCTTGTAGAAGAGTTTGATAATCGAACTGATCATAATGCTTTGATTGAAGCAGTTTTTGGTGAAGAAAAAGCTGAAATGGTCAAAACATTTAATAGGTCAGTACGGGATTATGCCGCAGGTGACTTGGTAGAAGAAGATAAGGTTGTAACGCCAACTATAGTGATACCTCAACTTATGGGAGCGTCTGAAAATATCGGAAAGGAAAGTAACTTGGAAATGAACTCCGGTCTGTATGAAAAATTGGCAGGAATGGTCAGCAATTTGCTTTCTGATGGGAAAGACAATTTTTCACCTAAAGAAAGGCAGGATATTTTCAAAGCGATACAAATGGATATTTCAAAGATTTCCGATAAAGAAAAAATAAATCAAATAGTGGAGCTAAGATCCAAGATCTTATATGATTTAGATGCCGGAAATATTGTTAAAGAGACATTATTGTCGGAACTTAGAAATGTTTTTGTAGTTGAGGTTTTGGCATCGAGAGGGGAAGACAAAAAAGATGTAGTTATTCAGCTGGTCTCTTTCAAGGATACCGCTAAACTTACATCACCTAACAATCAATTTTGCAGGGAACTTTCTGACAATGAATATGCCTCAAATGATTTGAATGTTTTAATGCCTAATGATGTAACACTTGAAGACATGGCTGATAAGGCAAAAAAATCATTAGCCGGAATAAATGGACATAACGCAATACTGCTTGCTCCTTCAAAATTAAAAACAGCAGACTTTAATTTGGATGCTTTTAAAGAAAAGTATGAAAATGTGCATATACAGTGGATATACGAAGATGAGAGTAAAAATCCGGATGTCTTGACTAAATTCGCTTTGGGGCTTGAATTAATAAGATTAAAAAATATCGAAAATCCTAACGCTGGCGATGCTAGTAATGAGCTCAGATGTATTCTAGCTGCTATTACTGATGCCGAAAACAGTGATAGTGTGAATGATATTATTAACAGCATAATTAGCGGCGAAACTCTAAAAATAACAAAAGCCGATTTTGAGGCTATAGGACAAACCATAGATGCTATCAGAAGCATTGAAACTTCGCTGTGAATCATGTTAAATTAAAAAAATCTAGTTATTTATATGTAGCTTTTATGTGTTCTAATGGTAAAATGCTTCCTATGAGTTTTATTTCTACACTAAATAAAAGTATTAAATTCGTTTTGGTAATGGCTTTATTGTTCACGGGGGTACCTCTGGATAATGCAAAAGCATTGTCTCCGATACCTTTAACAGGAACCATTAACGGTGAATATTCCCGTAATGACATAGAAATTTTTCTAAAACTACTTTTGGCTGAAATTTCAGTAAAACAAAAGGATCTTTTATCTCTGGATTTTGATGATTTCAGGAAGCGCAATTTTGCAGACGCAGGCAGAAGAGCAATCATCGAGCCTGAAACTTTTGAACGTATAGAGGAAAACGGAAAAGTAAAATACACAATGAAATATTCCCTTACCGGGAAGACCTTTGACGTTGTTGTTTTAGTAGATAATAACGGAGAAACCGATATTTCAGTAAGAGATGTTATAAGCGTCTCACATGAAAATATTAGATACTTCCCCATAAGTACGGAAAGGTTGCCATTCTGGAGACATTCCCTTGACCTTGCGTATGAATTCAATCCCAGTTTCACTCAGGAAAGATCGAGTCTGAACAGAATATATGCAGAGCTCTTGCCCGGAGTTAAAGAATGGATATACCATAAGTTTAAAAATCAAATATCCGGATCTGATCTATTATTAGATAACTATGTAAATGAATTTTTGGGGGAAGCAAGTGATGATTTTAAATGGTCATATATCGAGAACCACGGTAGTTTGATGTCTGTTTTTGAAAAGCTTGAAAAAATCGTCACAGCAGAAGAAAGTGTGGATATTGCCGCAGTATTATCTGTCTTGGGAGCTATCTCACAAAAACAAAAAAAGTGGTCTCAATATAAAATGGGAGTTTTTTATTTCGGCGCTGCATATTTATTTGACAAAAATTTCAGATATTTAAATGCTAAAGCCTGGAATTTAAAAAAATTAGGTTATGCGGACGAAGCCAGAGAGATAATACAAAAACTAAAAAAACAATATCCTGAAATGCCCGTATTTAGTGCCGAAACGCTTGAGATGAACACCGTTGATATATCAAATATAGTCAGAAAGATAAGGGAAACCGAGAATATTACTTCTATCGATAAAGCTGAATTTGACACCTATCAGACCGATATCCGGGTTTTGCATCAAGAGAATATTACACTATTTGAACCATTCAATTATGATCCAAGATTATTTTCAGGATTATCAAGATCTTTGATGTTCCTGTCTGAGCTAAGTGTTTTCAAAAATGAGTTTTATCATCTGAACGGAATGAATGCAAAAGGAGATGTTCTAGAGGTATTTGATAAATTGGCCGAGTCGTACAAATATGCGCATGAGGCTGTTAAGATATCGAATTTAAGTGCAAAGGAAAAGCTCCCCCATGCGCTAGGTGTCTTTGCCACTAATAGCAATCACGGTGGAAGGATGTTGGAAGAATGGAATAAAAATTCCATTTTTAGGTCGATCACGGTTT
The DNA here is from genome assembly GCA_015231715.1 of Candidatus Omnitrophota bacterium. The sequence continues at coordinate 35,136 of JADGBB010000005.1, read as the reverse complement.
TGGAAAACAAAAAAAGGATAGAAGCTTGTTTAACAAGAGCATGTGAAGCATTTGATGATTTTTCGAAAATATTGGAACAAGAATCCAAAAACAATCCTGCGGTTAAAAATGAAATGAAAGAACAGCCAAATAGAAAAATAATTTCTCAGGCAGACGAAATAATATCCGGAATATCTATTATGGAAAAAGTGAAAGATGCTGTTCTGGAAAGAATAAGGTTAGTTGCCGAAGAAGACATGAAAGATCCCGATGCATTTTTAGCAAAAGTAAAAACATCAGTAATAAACGATGATACTATTTTTGAAGGGACTATAGGCGAGAGTGTCAAAAAGGCAGCACCAGAACTGATAGATAGCATTTTCAGAAAAATAGGTGCGGATAAAAAAATGGTAGTGGTCATGCGTGTAACAAATAGTTTAAATAAAGAAGACAGAACAATTAAAGAGATCATCGAAAATTTGCCCATGTATGATGTTTATCTTGGGGGAAATGAATATGAAAATACGACCTATATAAAAGGTGTTCTTAAGAGATTGGAATACAGCGATTACGTTGCAGGGAAAAAAGAGGTTTATGTTGAACCCAAGCCAAATAACAGAGATGGATCATCAAAAAAAGTAAATGTTACAGATAAAGATGTTCGTTTGATGAAGCAAGGGGTAGAGGGAAAGGGAAATTTTGTAGAGCAAATAGAAGAACTGGAAAATCAATATGATGCAATAAGAAGCTGGAAAGGTAATATTTTAGGCAGGGAAGGGTATTTTGAATATGCGGAGGAGCTATTACAGAAAGAGAAGAAAAATGTCCTTATATATAGTGATAAGGTTAATAAATATGCCGCTAAAAAGCCAAAGGAGCAAAATGCTGACGAAGGACGCAATCTGACAGCGGAATTCTATACAAGAAAACATGCTATCGAGGATCTAAGAAAAAATATTATCAAAAACAGAACAGACTTTGTGAAAGAAACTATTAGTGTGACCTGTATTAAGAATAAAGAAATACTGGCTGAATATACCAGATTATATGGTGAGTTAGGTGTGGATGCGGTAGATAATAAGTTGTCACTTTGCGGAGATGCACTATCTGTGTTCTATGATGAGAATGGATCAATAATGATCATGTCCTTTGAAAATTTTGCAGAGAGAAGAGATGCTGTTGAAAAGTCTATAGAGGAGCTGGCATCTTTTGATATTTATTATAAAACCTATGCAGATCTATCCGCTGTCTTAAGAGGGTATGAAGAATCCGTAAATATTCTATCCTCACTTATCGACCTTCCCGAGATCAACATCATCGCACAAGACCATATAGACAAAGCCCATGAAGATATTTGTAATAATGCAGTGAGGGGGATAAGTTTTGATGAATCAGCCGAAGCCTTGCAGAGCCTTAAGGATATTCTTTTATCAAGGAAAAAATATGCCGATGATATTTGTGAATTTTTTAATAAGATATGCAGCGGTGAGAATGTAGAAGCTATCTTCAAAGGCGTAGCCATAGGAAACAATAAGAATAAAATCAAGACAAAAAGAGAAGCGGTTAAAAATATGTCCGCAAAAGCGATCCGGATCTTATTTAGCGGATATGTATTAGGGGTAGGGAATAAAGAATCTGTCAGGTTATTGGAGTATATTTGCGGTATTGATCCGGAGAAAATAAAAGAAGAAGTTGTAGAAAAAGTAAAGTCTAGGGCAAAAGATAAACTTGAAGCATATTTTCTTTTGAATGATCCGGGGTTTGTAAAAAACATAGACGCATTGGTCGCTTTTGTTAAAAAAGGCGAAGAACTTAATCCCGGGATCTTTAGCGAGAAAATGAAAAGGGAAATAAGCGCATTGGTCGGTAATCGCAAAAGGATGAATGATAGGCTAAAAGAAGAAAACATACTTGATTTAAGCAAAGATAGCAGGAAGTCTTTGAGAGAGAAAAAACAGCAGATCGAGAATTTGTTTTCTGAAAGTACTATTTTTATTGAGGATGCTGATAAGAAGATGAAGCATGTTTTTATGGATAAAATACAGAGGGAAATCGATCAATTGACATGGATATTGATCGCCTGGATCTCTAAATGGGGTTCCGGAAGTGGTATTTTGGATATGGATGGCAACCAATTTAGGGATATTCTAGAGTATAAGGAAGCCTATGTGAAACTTGTTGATAAGATAAAAACATCAAATCAAGATGGGAAACGATTATTTATTGAACAAGTGAAAGCTTCTTTAGATGAAGAAGTGGAGAAGATGAGACAAGACGTACGAGAAAAAGAAAAAAGTTTGTTGATAAATCAGGGCATGATTTCAAGGATCAATAAAAGGAATAAGTCGAATAGTCGCATTGCAGATGAGTTAAGAGATATAGAAGAAGTGGTAGACAAGAAAGCAGAAGAAGTAAAACGCAAGAAAGAAAAGTTAGCTAAAATAGAAAAGAATATAAAAAATATTGAAACTCTGGCAAGTGGTGACCCGGAAAGTTCATATTTAAAAGCTATTGAGATGATAATTACTGATCTTATAAAGGAGCTGGCGGATGTTGATGAAGCTTATAGTGATGAAAACAAAAATTTTTTTATGTCTACTGTTCCAATTTTATATACGTTATTATCCAAGGAAGGCAGCCCTTTAATTCAAATTTGGGTTAACCGTAATGAAAAAGGTGAGCCTGTTTCTGTCGAAGAAATGATGATTAATAATGGGAAGAAGATAAATGATTTTGTGAATATAGTTGTTGGGAAGAATTCTGATACTTCCGACAGCGATTTGAATCTGTCTTATGAAGAAGGCAAAAAATTACTTGCCGATATGATCGCAGATGAAAGAGCAATGGTTCAAGAGAAGGAAGTTTGGATGCCGGTAAAACTTTTTCTTGAAACGGTTATGAGAGCACTTAAAAAATATCAAGGATCTCTTTCGGCCCTTAGAGACGGTAAATATAGTGAGCTGGAATATTTAGATATTGTTCAGTTGATGTTCAGTTCTGCTGATTTCGAAGAGAACGGGAAATCGGGAGAATACATAAAGTTTCTAGATGCATTGATCAATGGAGTAGAAGATACAAGAAGAGATGAAGTGAGAAAAATAAGAAGACGTTATATAGCGTCTCTGCCTAGCGGATGGATGAGCCCTGAAATAAGAGAAAAGTATTTAAGCGGTGTGGTAGCTTTAGCTAATGAGGTTACTAGCAGAGGGTATGACTATAATTCTGTAGCCGAAAAAGTTTTTGGAGAAAAGCCTGATGATAAAGAAAGAAAAATATTAAAATTAAACAGCGAGTATGGAGGCATTAAACTAAATTCTAGTGGTATGAAAGAAGACCTAGATGAACTGATAGCAATGGATAAAAAAAAGGCGGGTAAAAAAGCCGAAGAATTCAGCAAGAAGCTAACTAAAGCTTTTAATGAAATGAAACTGGCGTTTACCCATGGTTCATTTAGCATAGCTTCTGTGCTAGGAGAAGAAAAAACTGTTTATGACCATCTCATAAATGCACTTGCAAAATTTGACACCATAGAAATATTGGTGGCTAAAGATCTAAAGACTAACGCTGTGTGCATAAGAGATGGGAAGATAGTTTTTGATGAGGATTTTGTCGAAGCTATCCTGACTATGGGTAAAGGCAATAGAGCAGCTGATATCATATTAGCAGAAAGATTATTTCATGAGTTAGGGTTACTTGTATTCGGTTTTAATTCCGACAGCAAAGAAGCTATATTTATTGATGAGATCGAGCAGATACAAAGAGATGTTATTTTGCATAAAGCTATTTTTGATCGAGAAAATGCAGCAAATGAACAGGTAGATATATTCATACATAAAGAAGTCCCCGGAAGCGGGAAAAAATTCAGTGAACTTTTCAGATCAATAGATCTTTTTAAAAACATTAATACCTGGTCAAAGGAGATTAACCAGTGGCCTGATAAAACCAGAGATAGTATAGAAAAGTATGTTAGAAAGAATATACCAGAATTAATAGAAGACTTCAGGGATAAAAATATCAGATTTTTTGTTGCAGATGAAAAAACAAAAAAATCAGAAATAGTTCTTAAGCCTCATTTAATAGAGAGATGGGACGAGATGATGAAGGTTATTAATTTTTCAAAAGGAGAAAGAAAAGAAGGTGTGCCCGGCAAGCTTTTTGATATGGTTGTAAAAGTAGACAGGGGACCTGATAGGGACACGATAGGAACGATTCTTTTGAAAGAATTGCGAAAGAACAGGGAAGGGTTAATAGTTAGCATAAATGATTATTTGGTATTTGAGGAATTAGTGGCGATGCTTTGTATCCATGCAAATAATTATTATGGTGAAGATGTAGAGGATACTGAGAGACAGTACAAAATTCTCGAAGATGTTAATCTGGCAATAGAAAATAAAGATTATGTTATTGGCGTTAATGGCGAGATATGGATAGATGATATTTTAGCTAATAATTTTGGCGTACAAACAGCAAGTACGCCCGTAGAAGAATTCTCGAATCCTGAGCATATCACCAGAGGCATAATGGACCTAATAATAGGTAAAAATGAGAGTTCATTGAGAGATGTTTATTTTGGGAGAAGCCTTGAACATGAAGTGCCTAAAAAAATAAGAATGGAGCTAGCGAAAATATCAGATGAAGATTCACTTGGTTATGTTTGCAATAAGATATTGCCTTCATTAAAAATTAATAGGGAAAGACTTGTTGATGATTTGGATGATTTAGAAGACATAGAAAAACTGTTTCAATTTTTATATTCACAGGCAGATAAATATTATCAAAAACATAAAAATGACGTTGGGTTCCTTAAACATGGATATGAAGATAAATTTGAAGATATGAAGAAAACGCATGCAAGAAGAGTTAGGGAGCTTAAGAAAATATTTGAAGATGCTATAGGTTTACACAACGAATACGTTGGTAAAAAATGGGACAAGAAATATTATCGCAAGCGAGAGATGATAATAGTAAGTTTTTGTATATCAAAGGGATAGATTACCATAACAATCACGCGGAAGAGCAGATAAGGCCGGATATTTTATTGAAAAAATAACATTCGGGAATCGTTCTAGTGAAGGAGCTAAAGCCCATGATGTTGTAATGAGTGTTTTGCAAACCGCAAAACTTAATAAACTGGATCCTGTGGGAACATTTAAAGAGATCTTACTGCGTGATCATAAAGATCCGTTTACAGAAATACTAACAGCGTCGCCATAAGTATGAGAGAAAAACAAATCAAAGCCGGTTCCCGCAAGAAAAAGATCGATCTGATCAAGTCAATGAATCCAACCTTCAATGATCTATATCCAAATATTATTTAAGAGATTGCTTCGTCGCGCCTTCGGCGCTCCTCGCAATGACGGCACTTGGCATTACTGAGCTGTTACTAGTTAAGCTGCTTGCAAAAAGCCGCGAAGTGTTTTGTGAACATCTTTTAGTTCTTCGTAATTCAGAGAAGTCATGTGGCGTAATGTTAATGTAACTACACGGCTGTCAATAAGAGCGGGCAGTAATTTGTCATCTTCTATACTTTTAGAAATTATATTTCTGTATATGTAATCAAGTTTATCTTTATCATACTCAGCTACTCCCATGTTATAGAGAGCTTTAGCCAGTGTAAAAAACGCAAGTTCAATGAAAGGGAAATAATCGTGATCGGTAGCGTCTAAGTTGGAATCATCAACAAAAGTAATTATCGCGCCGCTTAAAGCGTTTACGCAAGCTTCGTTCTTTGCGCTCATTAGCACAGCGACATTCTCTTTCTTGATCTTTATGCCATCTTTGCCCTGGCCCGTATATCTCTCCACTTCTTCGGCAAGATCTTTACCATGCCCTTTCACAAAAATAATATTGCTTAGTTTTTTCTTTATAATTTCGCTTTCTTTCGGATCACAAATGTCTTTTATTATTTGATGCACAAAAATTTCTGTCCATTCTCTCCCCAAATCCTCGTCAATTGCGAATAAGATCTTTTGGCTATCCTTCATTTTGTCCGATGTCATGAATGCCGCGTTAAAAAATCCGGATACCGCATCAGCGGCGGTTCGCTTGATGCCGTCCACTAATTCCTGACGGATATTTTTTTCCGAAGGTTGTTCATGAGGACTTGTTTCCTTTTTTGCCCTGGCTAAAATCAGTTCGTCGCTGTTGTTGTACTCAACCATTTTTTTAAATATACCCTGACTTCGATAAAGTGTTTCACGAGCTTTCTGGGCGCGGCTCGTACGTGCTTCTTTTGTGTACCTGGCTTTCGTAAGTGTATGTGTGAAATCGCCTATAACCGTAAATACTTCTTTCGCTCTTGAAAAAGCTACACAGAGACGCTGTATTCCGTTTTGGTTTCCAAGAAAACCTATCTCACCACTTCGGTTACTGCGTACAAGGGATACGATAACGGCCTTGTTTTCCGCGCCCTGAATAGAGTCTACTGTCTCGACGTCCAGTGTTTCAAGCTCTTTAACGTTAATTTCCTTAAGATCCGGAAGTTTAAGACTAAGTGGCCCGTGGTGTTTTTTTATATCAATTGTAAACGAACTCTCTAAGCCGGCAATAAGTTCCGCTCGTCCCTGTTCATCCTCTTTATCAATCGCCCCAAGCTTTGATATCATGATATCTTTTTGTTTTTCGTCAAGGGATGAAGAAATCCACCCCTTAACAATACTGATCTGCACCGGTGTAAGAACAAAATCTGTACCATCCTTAAGCGCGTTCATTATCGATTTGAGTTCGAAGGCCGAGAATATAAGCGACCTCTGCGGCTTGAACGGCGTGATAACTGTGATATCGCGCATGGTATATTCAGGATGTTGATTGAGTATACGGTCAGCTTCATTCAAAACAATATTTACCTCGCGAAGGTTAACAAATGATGTTCCTGACTTCTCCTCGTATATTTCTTTTTCTCTGTCTGCGTGATCGATATATTCGTCCGAGGCATAATCTATTAAATTATATGTATCAGCCCGCGGAGTAGGGTCCTTTTTAGGATCAACATCTATCTTCCCCTTATAAAAAAGGATGCTCACTAATTTAGCTATAACCGGATGACTTCTGCGGTTAATTTTAAGGTAATGTTTATTGACTCCGGGTTCAAACCCAATTCCTCTTTCCCACAGAAATTCAAATGGCGAAGTAGTGTATTCATCTATCCTGCCGGCACTTAAAATCGCATTAAGTTTTCTAACTGCACGGTCATAATTTGAATCATTTCCTTTGCTTTGTGCATCCAAGTCAGCTATGCGGAAATAATCCAGGCCGAATTGCGGCACATAATCACGTAATGCAAGCTCCTTAACGGCACTTTTTTTATCGACACAGAGGCCGTGCGGAGGCAGCTGGGCATGATCGCCGACAAGAACAACCTTTCCGTCACTCCGTGCTTTGCTTATGGGAAACAATGTTTCATCTAACGTAGCTCTTCCTGCTTCTTCTACTATAACCACATCATATCCATCATTGTAAAAACTATCCTTGTCTATAGCTTTATCCAAAAAAGCGCCGTTAGTGGTACCAAGAACAATAGCACCTTTGCGTCTATCGTCTTTCATAGCTTGAAGAATATCCTTTTTGCGATTAAATATACCATGCAATTTAGATGCTACGGATGAGCGCTCATTTCCTAGCCTGGCAAATAGCAGCGGATCACCTTTTTCTTGCAGTTCGCATAACCTTATACCTATATTATCCACGGCCTGGTTTGACTGTGAGACTATTAATACTTTAAGCCCGCGGTCATAATACTGCCTGGCCATCTCCACAATAACGCTGGTTTTACCGGTACCGGGAGGCCCCTGTATCAGCTGTATCGGCTGAGACCTATCAAGAGAAGCCTCAACGGCCCGCCTTTGCGATGCATCGTTCTTTACGCGTTCGTCTTTGAATGCGATCTCCGCGGTTGTTTGTGTCCCCATCGGAGGGACGGCAAGTCCTGTAACATAGTCGACTAGTTTGTGCCCTGTAGTCGGAATCAGTCCTTCAGCAATCGATCTTTCTATATTCGCTATACAGTCGTATACATAGTTCGCCCGTTTAGGCATACTTGGATCTTCAATCCTTGTTATAGTTCCGGTCTCCTTCGGAACATCTGCAAGAAATTTACGTTTATCAGGCGTATGCGCTATCTCAAAAAGGGCATACTCTTTATGAACCTCGACTGCGGTTATAGTATAATGAACGGGTTTGCCATCTTTGTCTTTCACAAGAAGAGCAAAAGTTGCGCCTACGCTTGCCGGAGTATCAACGGGCATTATCTCTTTCCCTTCCGTTCCTACCTTTTCAAACCCAAACCCTCTTAGAATAATTTTCTGCGTAACCCCGTCCACGGATAGTTCCTTGAAGGTATAGGCTGTATCTTTACTGGACCTTCCTTCGTTCGAACGAACGCGATCTTTTGCAAAATAAAGTGCTGAAATTTCAGCGTCAAGAATACCATGCGTTCTTTTTAGGTGTTCCCCGGTTACTCCCGCATTGGCTGTTATAGCCGCTTCATCAAATTTTCGGGCCATGTCAGGATTTATTTTTTTTATAATGTCAGAACCTTCACCTGCAAAATATCTGGCATCATGATAAAGTCCAAACTCGAGCATTCGCTCAACACTTCTTAATAGTAATGCGCCCACTGTCTTTGAATATCCGTTATTACGCAAAAGATTAAGTATATCCCTTGCAACATTTGGAATGTTTTCTCTATTCTCGCTTAAAAGTCTTTCTTCAAAAGAGACGACTTCTTTCTCGATCCACACAGTCTTATTTTTGTCCGCTCGATCTCTATCTCTTATACTCCGCGCGGCTATTATTATTTTATAGTCATTCGGATAACGCTTGGCCAGGTTTTTTAGATATTCCTTTGTAAGTTTTCCTCCGGAAAGTCCGCGCACAATTTCTTTAAATGCTTCGCTTACACCGTCGTCCACTTTTTCAGCTTCACTAATAGCTTTTTCAATATCGCCTTTCTCATAAAATTGAGAAGCTTCAAGTAATACAGAGGCATTTACCCTTCTTCTCGAAAATTCCGGATGTTCATTAAGTTCCAAATCATTGAGAGTGGACCCCGCTTCATCATAAAGACGAACAGCTGCGGCAAACCTCTGTTTTAGATATAACTGATCTGCCTCCTCCACACATTTAATGAAACTCCTAATACTTTCACAGCGCTCGACGATCCCAATGTCCTCTGTGACGGCAAGTATGCCGGATATTTCTTTCTCGGCTTCTTCAAAATTTCTTTGAAAGATCAACCTTTCCACATTGGATATTCTCGCGTAAATTGAACACTCTTCTTTTATAGTTTCAGCCATAGCTCTTGTATCTTCTTCAAAAGGTTTATATCTTTCGATCTCTTTCGCTAATTCTTTTTTCCTTTTTTTATCACTGTGATTTCGTTCTTTTTCCAGTTCTGCTACTGTCGTACTTATATCATCAAGAATAAGGTTAATGTCATTCATAAGTTCATCCGGAGCTTTTCCGGGAGTTCGCGTAATAATTCTTAACTTCATTATGTTTACTGCGGCATCTAGCGGTATTCTTTCTTCTTTAAGATCAAAAAGATCTTTAGCTATAACCGCAAATCTATCCCAAATTTTCGGATCCCACCAATTGCTGTCAAGCGCAGCAACATTAGCACTGAAATGTTCGTTTGAAAATGTAAGAAGCGCATTCTTGGCGTGTTTAGAAAGTTCTCCGTCCGGCCCTTTAGTTTCAACTGCCTCACCATTTTGAAGCGCATGTTCGATCTCTAATAGAGCAAATGTCAACTGCCTCTCGGTTACATATTGTCCTGTTTTAATGCTTTCCTCAACCTCTTCGCGCATACGGCTAATAGGCTCCTCATACCCTTTGATCAATATTTCTATAGGTATCAAGATAGCTGCATGCCCTTTTTTTAGCTCTCCGGATGAAGATAATAACTTCTTAACCCATTTGATCAGCGTTTCTTTGTCACTTTTTCTCCCAGCAGAATTAGCTCTGGAAGCTAGAAATCTCATTATCCGCAAATAAACTTGCTGCAGCTGATGATTGATCCCTACGGGATCCAATTCCAAAAGAATTTTTTCCGCATCCGAGTAGTTCCCGTCAACAAACTCTCCTATCGCTGATATAACGGCACCGTCTTTATCTCCCGGGATCAAAAAATTTATTACATCGGCATACCGCTTCATTTCTTTAGCGCAATCTCTGTCACGATAACAGGCCATAAGATGAAATTCTGCCGCTGCCGCAGTAACACACAAAAAAACGATATTGGAAAGATCTTTCGTTGCACGGTTCGGCATAGAAACCATCAACGCTAACTCTTCAAGCACACTCTTTACTCTCTGCCAGTCGGTCATAGATACATAAGCCCCAAGCTCGCATTTCAAAAGTCTTTCATAATCTCCAAAAACTTTGTGATCGCGCACTGAGTTCACATTATTCATCAGCGGCTTAAAAGCTTTTCTTGCTTCTTTTGCGCATTCTATGCATCGATCTATTCTAAAAATACGACGCGCGATGTCGGCTTTTCGGAAAAGAGTTGAAGCATATATGGAATTTAAATAATAATTGGGTTTTATAAGGCCGAGACTTTCGTATTCGCTGATCAAAAAGTTCGCGCACATCCAGGATTCTTCCAACCGTTTTTCTGTATAAAGAATGTCCCCGGCACAGTCAATGACCATAAAATAGTCAACAAGTAATTTAAGTTCTTTTGATCTCTTTTCCTTCAATAGAAGAACAAACTCCAGTGCAAGCTCAGCTATCTCTTTGTCCAATGCCGGTTCTTTGAAAGATAATTTGTATGAGGCAAGAAAAGCTATTTGCGCTCGATGAAACAGTTCGGTGAGTTCATTTCCCTTCTGGATCTTACGGTTTAAATATTCTTTCAATCTATTCAAATCAGCACGGAAACCGGTTAATTTATTTGTTTCCAAATCTACTAAACTTTCAGTAACACTTGGTAATTCATCACTAGTTGTCTCAACCTCTGATTTTAATATTGTATTTTTCTGCTGTATCCACATGATCTTAGCGCCAAAATCATCTAACCACTCCGTGTTTGTTCCATTTCGAAGAAAAGCCGAGTGTACACGCTCATATAAACCTCGGATCTCTTCCAACACCGGCCTTTCAGGATAATTTTCAATAATAGTTTTTGCAAGAATAGTTTTATATCGATTATGGCCTTCTATCTTCTCTATGAAAGCCACAGCTATGTCTCCAACAGTTTCATATTCAGTGATCCCGAGAGTACATACCACAACGTTCGCTAGGTATAAAGAAAAATATTTTCTCCGAGTGTTTTCACTAAGAGGAATATCCCTATTTAGTCTCACATACTCACAGAACGCTATCACGTCATCTTCGGTAATATTGTCATCCAGCGAAACATCTATTTCGGCACCGTAGTGCCATGAGTTGAATCGTAATTTTTCAAGATACTCTTCCGGAGTAAATTTAGATTTAGGATTGGTAACGGCTTCTTCCAGTATCTCACTTATCGACTTGCTATGCTTGAAAGGTTCTACTGGCTTAATACCGGTTGCATTTTCTTTCAAAGCGACTGGATTTTGGTTCTTTATTTCTTGCTGTGCGGTTTTGTATACAATTTTCATGCCCCTGTCTTTAGCTGGGTCATGGCTCACTTCCTTCCCGCATATATGTTCGTATTCATGCCTGACAATATTTAATGCCGCTTCTTTAATGTCACTTTGTACGAATATCAAAGGCAGAGATATGTGAATACGAGTCTTTGCGCCGTTAAAATGTCCTCCTGCATATAATTTTTTTATTTCCGAATTCTGACTTCCGCTTTCTTCCTCATCTATCCACCATAGTTTTTTCTTGCGATCATCTATGTCCGGCATAGCGAATAATATCTCGATACCTCTATTTTTCAGTTCGGGTAATTTATTCCATATGTGAGAGCGCACATTTTTCAGCAAAGACTGTGAAAATCCCATCTTTTCAGATAAGATCTTTATCACTTCATCGCTTGTAATCTGATCTTTTTCCAGATCCCTAGTTATTCCGCCCTTAACAGCCAATTTCTCGTAAAATTCTTTAATGATAGGATCCAACTTTTCCTGATGCCCACTCTGACATATGGTACCGCATGTCACATTCCCTTCATTGGCGTCAACAACAGAATCAATATCCCCTACCATTATCTTTTCCGGATCGCCTTTTTCATTCTCTAGTTTTTCCTGCTCTTTCACTTCCATTTTAGGAAAAAAATCAAGTCCCGATAATTTTTCGATATTACGAATAGTTGTTACTGTGCCGCTTAAATCAGATTGTTCATCAGTTGTATTTCTCAATATGAAACTTATCGACGTCCACTTTCCATCTTTGATCCCCGACCCCGGCGGAATCATTATTATTTTGTAAAGATGCGACGGAACGGCTACTTCATCCTTGCCGATCGTCAGATATTTATCCGTTCTTTTTCCCGCATCGTCCAAATAAAGCGTGCCGGTTATGACATGTATTTTCTTTCTTCCCGCTGCCAGCTTTCTTACCCATGCTTCAAGTTTCCCCCAATCACCTCTGTTGAATTTTGGATCCATGGGAACAATATTCGTCAAAAAGAATGTTTCGCTTAAAGCTTCTTTCCACCATGAATGATTAGCGGCCGCGGCAAGATGCCCGCGGTCATACCCGCTACCTTTGAAATCGGCAAGCTCCGCTCTCGGTTTCGAAACGCGAGCGTCCGCTCTAAAATTGTTCATACGTTTAAATTGCGGTTTCGTCTTATCCAGATTTTTAGACAAGAGATCCTCCACAGTCCAGTTGGCTCCTCTGACCTTTGGATTATATGAAACCTCGTATGTTCTGTTTGTTAATATTGTTCCGGCAACCTCTCCGAGCTTATTAACGGGATATCCAAAAGGCATTTCCGCGATAGATCTTAACGCGGAAATAAAAGTCACTATCATAGTGATAAGACTTTTCGAAAAGCTTTTTCTCTCTAAAACTGCAGGGACATTATCGACAGGCTTAACTGCGATATAAGTGCTGTTATCTTCCCTTTTATCTTCATCGGCAGGCTTCTTCTCCTCTGACTCAGCGTATATCTCCGCGATACCGACCATAGACCCATAATATTCTTCACGCAATTCATTGCCGGATCCGAGTTTATTGAGTTCTTTACGATACTCTGCGTAAGTTGGGATCTTCTCACCCTGCTTTTTTTCAAACTCAATACGCCTTGTTTCCCATTTCGCGATCTCATCTATCTCATTTTTTAATACATTTCTCTCAAAATTGAAATAAGCTCCGTCAACATAAATGACAGGTATATCGCTCCATTTTTCGATGAATATAATACCGAATATACCCCAGTTTTTAAAAAGTCCCGGAATACCAACAATCTGGATCTCAATAATTTGTTCTTTTCCGTTCGGCTTGATCGTAACTCTTTCTATTCTATGCTTTCCGCCTTTATGATTGTGGTGCGACAGATCAGACATTTCATCCGGATACTGTTTAAAAACTTTGTGAAGGTAAGTAAGGATAAATTCATGAATGTCACGACGCGCAATAAGTGCCTCTAAAACAATAACCTTTTCTTGAAACTCCGGACAAGTCAGGCTTAGTTCAGGAGATAAAGCATCCGACACTTCCTGCGCCTCAGCCTTCGTTAGGATAAAATCCAAAGGCAAAGATTGCAAAGCAAACAAACACGTCAAAATAATAGTAACACATAAACGTGATTTTCTATGAATTTCATAAGCTAACATGGAAAACATTATAACATGATAAAAAAGTTAGACCAAGCAATGTTAGCCTATCTTTTTTTAACTTAACATTAATTATTGTCAATCGGTTATGTATTTTGAAATAAAAAAAATAATGATGATTAGAAATGGAATCTCTGTCTTTTTTTGACGATTATGTCAATGAGTGCCAGCTTTTTGATCTTATAAAGTAAATCATCAATAACTATTTTCATACCGTGAAATGTGAACAGCAATTTGATGCGAACGTTCAGTTTATGCTTAAATGTGAAGTAATTTAAAAATGATTTTGTAATAGCATTGTCAGGTATCTCGAAAGGCTTAAAATCATATTCACTCCGGGATGGGTCTCCCAATAAGTATGTGTATGGGTTTATCTCATAACAATGGGTACCTTTCCTGTTAAATCCGATATTCCGCACAAAAGAATAGGCCGGAAATAAGGAATATGTGCCGCGCGTAAAATGATCATATGTCCACCGAACATACCATGAATTATTTTTATTGTTCAATGAATCTAATAACATTCTAGAAATGTCATTCCCGCAGGAACGGTTAAACTTAATTAAAATGTTCTTATCGATCGTATCGCGTATGCTTCCTTTATCAAAGATTTTTTTATCCCATCTGTCAGCCCATGTTCCCCACCCCCAGGGAAAAGGACGGTGCTGAAAATATACATCCGTATTGAGTTTCTTTATTAACGGAGAAAAACCACTTACGGTCTGGATCCTTTTTTCATCACGGTAATATTTCAAAGCCTGGTTCATGAAAGTCAAAAAGTTGGGCAATGTTACAAGGTCATCTTCAACAATTATAGCGGTATCATGATCTTTAAATACGGTTGATACGCCGGATATTATGGATTCGGCTAGATTTTTGTTATTATAAGATTCTTTCAGATATATTCTGCCGAAACCGGTAATAGTTTTCAAAAAATCCCTTACCGCATTGACTTTGACAGCATCATTTTGGGATTTAGCACCATCGGAAAAAATATAAAGTTCGCTTTCTTTAGCCAAAATGTTTTTCTTTAAAGCTTCAACAGTCAGTTGAGTCTCTTCAAGACGATTATAGACGAATAAACATATGGGGGACATCATGACTTAATCTTGCCTCTAAAATGAATTACGGAATTGTTTGATTTTTATTGTATCCGAAATGTTTCATATTTTCAATATTTTTTACCTAATCTAATTTTCATTAAAACATCATGCAGAACAGTTTTCAAAAAGATTTGCCGATTTTTTATTATTACTTTGATGAAAATCTCTCGGTCATTATCGTTGAGGCAAATAGGGTCCGCTTAACCTATCTGCGTAGAAAATATTTAACCAAGGTAACAAAAACAAAACAATAACGTTTGAAAAGTCTTTTAGGCTCTTGGACGAACCTATATAGCCATTCCACACAAGTACTTTGCATCCACTTAGGTGCTCTTTTTTTTAGTCCCGACGAAAAATCAAATACTGCCCCTATTCCAGCCATAACCGGCACTTTCAAAAAATCCGAGTATTTTGACATCCACTTTTCCTGTTTTGGGCATCCGAATCCTACCCAAAGTATATCGGGAGAGGCTTTGTTTATTGCCATTACTAGTTCTTTGTTAATTGCGGATTCTATCGAAAATTCCTGCCCCACGAAATATGACCCTGCTATATTCATGTACGGATATAGATTTTTTAGTTCTTTTGTCAAACGCTCTATTCTATCTTTTTCGTATCCAACAAAATAATGCTTTATTTTTTTGTTTTTAAAATATTCGATCAATCCTTCAAAAAGATCAAAACCAGGGATGTGATCATGTTCTTTAAATCCTTTATAATTGATTATCATTTGGACGGGTTTCCCGTCCGAAATAACACAGCCGGAATCTCGAAAAACTTTCACCATATCTTCCTGCGTTAACGCCAAAGCAAGAGTATATAAATTCGCAACAACAATATAGTGGTTCTTTTTGTTTTCATTTATCCAATCATCCACAGCCCTGAAAAGATCACTTTTTTTTATTACATCAAATGGTATCCCAAAAACTTTTGTTGTTAGCCTGTTCATTCCATTTATCCTTGATTCAGATAAAACTTTTGCCATTATCGTACACGAAAAAACTGTACGCTGCGCTGCAATTTATTGTGTTATAAACCTTAATCAAATTATATTGTAAATTTTCTTTTTTCAAACAAAGTTTTTTTTCTGTTACTGCGGCATTAATCGTTATGCCCGCGTATATATGTTGTTTTACCTTAATTTGTGCCGTTATAATTTATAAAAATCGAATTCACTTTTTTCATCAAACGATTTGCGAATGAAAATTTATTTTTAAATTCTTTGTTTAATATTTTGTTCATTTCGACCTTATCATCAAACATAAAGTTTCGCTGCTTGCTGTCATCTAACGTGGTTTCAAATCTTTTTGAACTTGTCTTGGTGGTATTGGTAGAATTATGATCAAACCCGATACTTAACACTTTAGATTTAGAAGCAAAAACTGTAACAGTATTTTTTTTAAATTGATCATACACCCATCGAATTGCCCAAGAATCAAGTTTACCATTCATTTGTTTGTTCAACATTCGAGGCAAATCGCTTCCTCCTCGCATAAATTCATGACGCATTTTAAAATTTTTATTGAAACTGGAGTAATCTTTAACATCCCAATCAACATTATCCCAGCGGTTTTTCCAAGTAGCCCACCCCCAAGAAGATGCGCGATAGCCAAAATAAAAATCTTTATCATAAGTCTTAAGTGTCGGCAAATCTAACGTATATCCGGAAATAGAAAAAATTTTTTCCACATTTTCATAAAATGATAATCCCTGATTCATAAAATCTAAAAAATTAGGCGTTGTTATTAAATCATCTTCTAAAACTATCACACTTTTATGTTTTTCAAGAACTTCAGTAACCCCGGATATGATCGAATCCGCTAACCCTTTGTTTTCTTTTGACTCAACAATCGATACAGATTTAAATCCATCAATAGCCTGAAGATATTCTCTTATAGCTTTCACCCTTACAGCTGATTTTCCATTTTTGGGCCCATCGGAAAAAATAAACAGATCACTTTCCCCTGAAAGAAAATTTTTTTTTAAGGCCTCAAGTGTTCGTTTAGTTTCGTTAAAACGATTATATGTGAACAAACATACCGGAGCTAACTTCATAATGTTGTACAGTCCTTTCTATAAGTGTTCCATTTCTTCCGTCTAAATATTTTTTATGAGTTTTTTCCCAAAGTGCGAAAACTCAACATATCGAGTATTGGCATTAAAATTTTCATAGATCCGTTCTATTACGATTTAACAATTAAGTTTTGCTTTTCAAGATATTTATAAAATTCCCCTCTTTTAGCGACTAGGTCCTGATATAACCCTTTTTCAACAATTCTCCCATTTTCCAGAATAACAATTTTGTGCGCGTTCATTATTGTAGACAGCCTATGGGCAATGACTATGCTGGTCTTTCCTTCTACCAGTTTTTCGATAGCTTCCTGTATCAATATTTCTGTTGTCGTATCAAGCGCGCTCGTGGCTTCGTCCAATATTAAAATGTCCGACTTTTTTAGCATTGCTCTGGCGATCGATACTCTTTGCTTTTCACCGCCGGATAGCTTTGTGCCGTAATCTCCGAGGATGGAATCCAATCCATCCGGAAGGTGGTTAATATACTCAGTCAGCTTCGCATCAATAATTACATTTTTCAAGTCTTCATCTGAAACATCACCGCAGCCATAAACGATATTAGCCCTTAACGTATCATTAAATAAGCTTACATCTTGACTGACAAAAGCGATTTTTTTTCGCAAAGACTCAAGTGTAAAATCTCTGATGTCAGTCCCGTCCACAAGAATAGCGCCCATATCGATATCGTACAATCTGAGCAGCAGTTTTACAATGGTCGTTTTCCCGCTTCCGGACGGTCCGACAATGGCCAACATTTTACCTTTTGGTACTGAAAAGTTTATATTTTCCAATATCCTCTGTCCGCTTACATAGGAAAAATCAAGATCATTAAAACGTATCTCTTTTTCAAATCCTTGAAATTGTTTTTTGCCTGAAAAAACAAAAGGCTTATCCTCGTCGCTAAAAACATTTAAAATTGTATTTATAGGCCCCTGTATCCCGGCTAAAATAGTTCTAAAATTATTGATCAACTCGGATGAATTGGCGGTTTTTTTCAGCAAAAAAAAGAATACAAGAAATTTTGACATATCCGCGGACTTGTCCTTCATAACAAGAAAAGCTACCGCGCACAATAGGCCGATCATCAAACAAAGCATTATTATCTGCTGTATCGGCATAATAAAGTTACTTCTTTTTTCTAATAAAAGTCCGACTTTGGCATCTTCGTCGCTTAGATCATTGAATATTGCCTCTTCATTTTTTTCCATTGAATATGATTTCACAACATGCATACATGTCAATACATTGTGCGCCTTAGCGCCCAAAATTCTCTTTTTTTCTACTTGTTTTTTCGAAAGATTTTTAACGCCCAAAAGCGCTTTTTTTATCAACAAATTAGCTAAAGGGAATATCAACAGAACAAATAATGTCATCTTCCATGAAATACAAAGCATCCATATAAGATATACGACTAACGTGAACATACCAATGATAAGGTTATTGCATTGAGCCAAATAAATTGATATCCTTTCGGGAAAATTTATTAAAATATTGCTTAAGTGGCCATAACTGTTATTCTCAAAAAACAATATGCCAAAGTCCATATATCTTCCGAATATTTTTTTTCTTACAGCGCTGTGAACCGCCGCTTTGATGGATGAAATATTATTCGCGGCGATTAGTCTCATAATTTGCTGAACGCATGCCGAAAAAAAGACCATGCTTAAAAGGATCAAAAATATGCCGCTGTTATTATCAATGTATCGCTTAGGGATCATTGTGAACATTGTTTTTAGTATCGGCACATTGAAAACAAAAGAAAAATTTTTGTCAATAATGCCCTTAAGAATAGGAATAAGCAGTCCTATGCTCAATCCGTCAAAAAAAGCCACAAAAAATGAAAGTACCGGGGTGCTGATGAGAATTGAAAGATCCATTCCACAAAACTTTAAGTATTTTTTTAATACAATTACCTTTTCACCAAAAGTTCTCTGTCCAATAAACGCTTTAGTAATTTCTTCTCTAGGAAAACCTCTTCCTACAAGAATTTCCCCCAATTCTATTCCTGAATCTTTCTGTTCTTCTAAAGCAGAAGTCAGTTCTTCATTAGTAATTACCCCTTTATCAACTAAAATTTCTCCAAGTTTCACACTTAAAGATTGTTTTTTACTCATCATCTACCCTCTCTTTCTTTGAACTAGACATCGCAAGTTCACCATATACACTCATCATTGAGTTATAGATTTTGGAATTAGTATATTTTGCTTCATATTCAATCCTGCAGTTAATACCTAATTCCTTTACTTTGTTGACATCATTGTATAATCGTACGACCTTTTCAGCCAAATCAGTACTATTTTTAGTTTCAAAAAAAATACCTGTTCTGTTCTCCTCAATAAAGTCGCTCATTACCCCAATACGTCCGGCTACGACAGGTTTGCCACAAGCAAAAGCTTCGATCAGAGTAAATGGTTGTACTTCATACCATTCCGATGGAAAAATCAAAATCCTTGATTGCTTAACTAATTCAAGGACCTCCGCATGAGATAACAATCCTTTAATTTTGACATTTTTTAAATCATTCACGAATAAATACTCTTCAACTTCACTTCTCATCGGTCCGTCACCCACAATAGTTAAAGATATATCTTTTATCCCTGACCACGCTTTGATAAGCGAATGTATTCCCTTTTCTTGCGACAATCTTCCGACGTATATTACATTTTCTCCTATTCCGGCGCCTACCCCCGGGTCATTAGACAAAACATTCGCTTTAACCGAAATTTTGTTTTCCGGCATTCCGTAATGCACCAACTTGTTCTTTGCAAACTCAGAAGGAACAAAATAATGATCCACTTTTTTTATCCGTGTTCCAAGAAGTCTGTGTGCAAAATTCATTAATACCACAACTGCGCTGGCCAAATAGCTGTTTTTGTAACATTTATTTAACACACCCGGGAATTGAAGCGCTTTTCCCGCGCATTTTTCACAAATATCATTCTTAACATACAACATTGCGTTCGCACAAAGCAGCCTATAATTATGCAGAGTTTGAATAACCGGAATACCTTTCTTTTTTACGGCGTAGTAAGCGGAAGGTGAGACTAAGGGGAAAATATTATCGAAGTGAACAATTTCAGGTTTTTCCTTTTCGATCAGATCAGCTATCTCTCTGTACGTTTGTTTTGACCAAATAGCATTAAAAAAATTTTTAATAGAAAACATTTTTGTGATATCTTTATTGTTTCTCGTGTAAACAACAACTTCTTGTCCGTTCTTTTTTAATAATTCTACCTCATTATGAAAACAAGTTGCCTCGCCTCCTCTGTTCTTATAATAGTTGTGTACCCTTAGTATTTTCATATTGTTTGATCAAGCATTTGCTCTATCTAATAGTGTTCCTATTTTATGACGTTTTAAAATGGAAGTTAACCGTTTAACGCCGCTGTGAAACGAGAAACGATCATGATAAAAGGATGAAACCAATTCACTTGAAATAGTTTTGCTGTCATAACGATCCATTAATCGTATGAATTGTTGTCTAAAAGAGCTATTATCGTCATAAACAAACATTATTTTATTTTCAACAAAACTGTCATATCCTCTAGCTGAAACTTTATGAGCTAACACAGGTAATCCGAAGCTAAGGCCATCCATTATCCTTAATTTTAAACCTCCGCCGACATTTACCGGACAAATATAAATATCCCCTTGTTCTATTATTTTTCGCATGTCCGCGGGATCCGCAACTAATTCTATATTCGGAAATTTAGCGCAGATAGATACGACTTTACCAGTAGGATTTTTACCTGCGATTATGAGCTTGCTTTGGGGATAATACTCCAATATAATCGGATATTGATCCTGTAGAAACGTTATTAACGAAACTTCTGTTTGATATGCTCTCAAATTACCTGTGATGACAAATGTATGTTTTTGTCGGTCTATTTGTTTATCGGAATACTCAGTACTAATATTGTTTTCTTTGTATTCAAAACAACCAATATTATCAAAATCCGACATTCTATCTTTATCATAGTGTTTTCTTAATAGTTCAATGTCCTCATTAGTCAAAGTCAAGTTTAAAGAACTATGACGGACCGCTGCTGCCTCAGTTTTTTTCATATAGTAAAAAAAGATATTCCTGTACAGCCAATGCGGAGGGGTTCCTAAATAATATTGCATTTCAAAATTATGGTGTATAGTGATAATTTTGACACCGCGGAGAGCAACCTTCTTTATAAGCCCCGCAGACGTTCTGCTATTGTCAAATACTACCAGATCAGGCTTCATTACATTGAATATTTTAAAAAAAACATCACTATATCTGTGAATGTTGCCTCTATAAATATCCGCCAATTTACAAAGCATGAACCTTTTATTTTTGACCGGGATGGTATTTACTGAAGAATTTATGACATGTTTTATTGAATACCCGTTATCGGGGTATAGCAATGTAACTTCTTCAAAAATACCGGCAAAAGCATTGATATACGAGCGCGAAGCAAAACTTCCTCCCCCATTTTCATTCAAATAATGATGTGTTACAAAAAGTACTTTCATGCCTGAATATTTCCCGATCTATTTTCCTTTTGTCCGTTTAATGAACAAGTACAGCAATATTGACAACTTGGCGCAAAATATTTGAAAACTATTTATTCCGCGATAGGATCTATAATAATGGCTTTCGCTGTCAAACATTGTTAATAACTTTCGTCTGTCGGTTAAATGATTTGATATGGTTTTACCGTGTTCATGCAAAACTTGAACCTTGGGATAATAATACACGTTTTTACCGATGTTTTTTAATCTCTCGCTTAATATCGTCTCTTCCGCGAATAGAAAAGTATGCGGATCCATCATTCCGCATTTTTCAAAATCAGAGGCTCTCATCAAAAAAAACGCTCCCATTACCTTATAATGAATTCCTTCTTCCGCTTTTTCCGAGTAATTCAGCCGGAAGCGAATCCTTTTCTTTTCCATGCTCAAAAACGGCGTAAGCCAATACAACCAAAAAAATCTGTCCCAGAACGGAACAAACGGTTCCGGACTTTGCTTGGCTCCGTCCGACCCTACAATTTCAGGGCCTATCAAGCCGACATCAGGCAAAGTATTTAATTTGCAAATCAATTTTTCAACAACCTTATCGCTTGTAAACACAATATCATTGTTCGTAAACAGAACATATTCGGGATCAAAGTATGTCTTACAGAATTGAAATCCTAAATTATTTCCCTTTGCAAAACCTATGTTATTATGGCTCGGCAAGATAAATATCTTCTGACCCTTTGAGATGACATATTCTTTCTTCGATACGATATCGGCCTTTAATCTTTCGGAAAGAATTTTATTGCTTTCTTCATTTGCGGAATTATTAACAATTACGATCAAATGAGGTATGGTGATCTTTGTCAGCTCTTCAGCCGCATACCGGATAGTCCGTTCTTCATTTTTATAATTCACTATTATTATTGCGAGCATAATATTTTTCTATTGTCAGCTAATTTTGTTTTTATTTAATTTTACGGCTTTTTTATATTGATACGGCTGGAATAGTCTGATTTGATCTTCAGTTATTTCATCTTTTATTCCGACAATATTCTTACTGACAGACTCAAGCAGGAGTTTTTCACCTTTTTCCGTCCTGGTAATGATCAGATTTAACCCTTTTCTTTCTTCGAAATCAGGCTCTCCATAACTGTCGCGGTACCATGCGTCGGCAAAAACAATATCTGCTTCGCTTCCAAGCGCGAGCCTACACTTATGACATCTTGGCGCAATATATTTATTAAGCACTGTTCCCCAAGTCTCACTATATTTTTTCTTTAGTACCTTCCCGTCATTTAATTCTACTTTGAAAAATCCGGGCCAGCCTTCCCCCCTATACCTGATGCTTTTTACTTCTTTTTGATCTACGTTTAAAAGTCTTAATACTTCCAATGTACCGTTCAAACTGGGAATTCCTGCGCAAAAAAACGAAAAAAAATATTTGATCTGATCTTTGTAATTGTTAGTTTGATCAATATATTCTTTCAAAGCGAAGACATCACATGGTCTGCCTATAAAAGCATATTTCTTTCTTTCTTCTAATTGACCAAGCACGGTGAGCGGTGCAGCCGGCGAATATCGGGAACCCGCGTTCTTAATAACTTCATCAGGTGTTGAAGAAATTTTAGTTTCATTCATTAATGGATCTGTATCCGCCGGACCGATGTGGATGATACTGTCTACTATCTTTTCGCCCAAAAGATAACATGCCAGCGCGCTTATGCTTCCCCCGGAAGCACCGGTATAACGAACATGCTCATCAACAGAAAAGCCTATACGGACTTTTATCAGATCGCCCCATATTTTGCGGGACTTGTTATTCTCAACGTTAAGACCTGCGCATACTTTTTGAAATAACTTATTATCGGTGTCTTGAAATGAACTACTGATTGTCGGCGCTAAAAAACCTTTAGAACTCAATGACATTTTTACTTTATCAGCACCGAACAACGTTTCACACAAACCACAGCCTACACACAATTCTTTATCTACAACCTTAATAACAAGGTTTTTGTTAAAGAATATCATCAATTACTCCTTTTATCTTTTCTATCACCGACGGATTGATCTTTTCCAGCTCTAATTTAGAATCTTCCTTATTTTGGAACAGATGATCGATATGTTCTATTATTTCCTCAATAGTCTGCTCTCTAGGATCTACTACATGGTCTGCTTTGTTAATACTCTCGAAAACTCCTTTAAATTTCTTGGAATAAGCGATTCCCACGCTTGGAACATTAGTGGAAAGAGCCGCTATACACGAATGCATTCTGGCACCGATAAAAAAATCAAAGTTAGAAATTATCCACTTCAATTCTTTTGCGTTGTGATTTCCTTTGACAATTTTTATTTTTTTCCCGTTTTTCTTGAAAATTTTCTGAATACTATAACTTGCTCCCAGATCATCCTCAACCTGTTGGCATCCATAAACATGCGGGACCAGTACAACCTCACATCCTATATCAAAAAAAAATTGTATTATAGCAACGATCAACTTTCTATAATCCGCTTTAAGTGAAAATTGGTTATCTCTGGTATATCCTCCTGAGTATAACAAACCGCTTACATTTAATCCTACTTTTCCCTTAAAATATGTTTTTTCCTTATCTCTTAAAGTCCTAGGTTCTTCTCTTTCAAGGGAAAATGCCATATCGTAACAAAACTCACAAGAAGTGATCCCATGATCCTGAAGGTATTTTATTGATTCATGATCCCTTGAATATAGCCTGTCAAATCTTTCAATAATTTTAAGAGCTTCAATTTTGTTAGCATCGCTGAACGGTCCGATTGTCTGCGGCATTAATATGTTTTTTTTGATCTGTTTGAAATTTTCTTCTTTTACAAAAATATGTCTTTTAAATCTCGCTACTCCGTATGCGTCAGTAAAACTGTCCCCCTCGCTAAAATCCATATTTATGTCAATATCCGGCAATTCATTGTCAAATTTTTTTCTGTGTTTTGAAATAGTATAAATCGGGTAGAATGTTACTTTGTTATTCTTTACCATTTTATTGGATCCTGATCCGTATAAAATCATTTCATGTTTCGGATTATTTTTTCGAATCAAGTCCATGGCTGACAAAGTAATTGCATTTACCCCTCTATTCATAGAAAATATTGTTCCCCATGTTAATAATATTTTGCTCATTTCTAAATAACCTTCCTTAGTTGTTGTGCATTTTGTTCCGTTCGCTCCAGCAATACTAAAGTTTTGATTATGCTTCCCAGTAATAACATCGTTATGGGCCAATTCCCGAGCGGTCCGGTTGCCACGGCGAACATTACAAAAAATAATGTCATAGCAAAACCTAATTCCGCCAAACTTTTGTTGATCTTTCTTTTTTTCATGAAATAGATCAGAAGCATCGACAAAATAAAAAAAGTTGAAAAAAGTCCTATTATCCCCTGTTCTATCATTAACTCATAAACGATACTTTCAAAGCCATACATTTCCTTATCTAACCCGCCCCTATCTCTATCCCCCCAGCCTAGTTCATTATAAATGTATTTGTAACCATTACCGATTATGGGGCTTTTTTGCATGTAGTAATACGCGCCTGAAAATTGGGATTCTCGCATGGCCATACTGCTGCCGGGAACTTTAGTTCCTCCTTGAAAAACATCTAAAGATACATCTACGGATTCTTGCAATTCGGGCGACATCCAATAAGCGAACAAACCAAGTGATCCAAGTATCAAAGCATACTGAAAAAATTTTTTAATGTTTAGCCCTCTGGAAACAAATATGCTCAGTGCTATCATAAAAGACAACATGACGCTGCGGGAAGCGCATAGAACAACACCTATAACCCCGCATATAAAACCGATTAAAGACATCCATTTATAGGTTCGTTTTGAAGTATAAAAAAATAAGAACAGCAAAGCCAACATTGAAGAAAAGAAACCATATTGGAATAAAGTGCTAAAAGTTGAATTCATTCGCGTTCTCGCGTCTCCAATATCTAAAACTCTCATTTTTGAAATGTATTCGGCTTCTCCACCGGCAAAGAAATTATTCATAACCCAAGTGTGATAAGGGTTGTAGCGCGTCAAATACTGAAATATCGCATAAAAAGTTACAACAATTATCGCGACGAGCAATGGAGTTGACATTTTGTTAATATCCTGAGGTGTTCTAATAGCAAGGTAGCCGACAAACAATAAAAAACATGTTTCACATACGGTGTAGAAGGGAATATAAAATTTATCGAAAAACGACAATCTGCTGTCAAATATGGCGATAATAAATGAACATGCTAAAAATACAAGCAAACTTTTTGTTAAAGGAAATGTTCTGAAATCTCTGATAAAATGTTTGTTATACAAAATTTGCGTAAATAGTATCGAGTAGATCAACCATCTCGTGATCGGCATACTGAGTGGATTTTCGGTTACAATTAGATCTTTATGCAACAACATCATCCCTACAATTACCCAAAGAAGACTTTTGTAGTTCCCTTTATTTTTAAAAATTTGGAACGAAAAATAAGCAGCCACAAGCACAATAATAATTTTTGCCATATAATCTTCCCTGTTTTTACGCATCAAATATACATGACAACTTATGTTAGTGCAAGTATCAACCAGTCTTATAACGGCTTCATGCCATTTTCTGCCTCTTTAATAACTGTTCTTGTTTGACAACCTTTTTATAGCGTATATACTTGTTTTTGTGATTTAGCATTATAATCCAAACAGTATAAATTTACAGGTTGTTCATGAAATTACGTTTTGTTTTTTTTGTGTTATATATGTTTATATATACGTTTGCGGTTTCTGACGCGAAAACTCCGGAAATTAGTGATTCTGCTACTAGCACTACCATTGATCCTGCGAGTTCTTCTGAAGTTATTATCGAAGATCAATTAACCGACTTAACAGAAGCAGAAGGAGAAGAAGCTTTACTTGAAGAAGAGGCCGACCTTGAAGAAGATAAAAAAGATGACAAAAAAAAAGACGAAGAGGAAATCGAACTTAGTTCGAAGAATTATTTTATAAGATACTTAATCGCTGTAAAAGTATTACCCCAAAGCATAAATTTAGATTCAAAAATCCTCTCTATAGTCTAGATGCTACTTTTATTAATTTGTGTTTAGCTTCATTCTCCTGGGCGAAATACGGTAAGACCAAAGGCGCCATTAAGCTGCATTATGGACTTGATCATTCCGGAGATATCCCCACTTTTTTAGTTGTTACTGATGCCAAAAAACATGATTCAACTGTTATAAAAAAGAATATGACCATTATAGCGGACAGCATACTGAAACATTGAAAAAAGGAGTACTCTCGGACGAAGTGATTATGTTAAACAATGACAAATATGAAACAACCTTAAGACTTATTAGATATTATGATCATGAAACAGATAAATTGTTTGAATTTCTGACAAACAATTTCAAGTTGGCGCCGTATACAATTACACAAATATACAAAGCCCGGTGGCAAATAGAAGCATTTTTTAAATGGATAAAACAAAATCTCAAAATAAAATCATTTTTGGGTACAAGTGAAAATGCTGTACTAACACAGATATGGGTAGCGATGTGTTATTATCTGCTATTGGCGTATATAAAATATCAAACAAAATACGCGCATTCGTTATTTTATCTGCACAGAATAATAAAAGATACACTGCTGGCAAGGCTAACAATCATAGATTTACTAAGAGGATCTCCTTCAAAGTTAAACAGAGCTAAATCTGAGGAATTCCAGTACGCCTTCTTCTAAAAAAGTTTAACCGGACAGCTGTGGGCGAAGCCGAAGAATCCCAGACCCACGTTAGACAAATCCTTCTTCGCATCGCCCAATGTAACGAGTAGCGGATAAAAGTACCTTGCATTACTGAACTATTACATTTTTTATAATTTGACCTTAGAGATTTCTGAATATATACTAGTCTCATGAAAACTATAAAAGGATATTCGGCTGCCTCGGGAATCGCTACAGGACCTGTTTGTCTTTATCTGGAAGAAAACTCTAAAAATATTCCTAATTACAATATTAAAGCTGAGGATGTTCCGGAAGAAACCGGTCGTGTAGTTAGAGCTTTTAATGACGCTGCTTCCGATATGGAAAAAAGCATTGAAAGCGCTAAGATCAAATTCAACGATGAAACTTCTTTTATCTTTAACGCTCATTTGGCTATTCTTTCGGATGTTGAGCTCATCCGTCAAATAATAGAACAAATTGAAAAAAAGAAAATAAACGCCGAGCAAGCTATAGAAAATATTTTTACAAGTTATACAAGTAAGTACTCTTCCCTTGAAGGGCATTTCAATGAACTCGTTCATGATTTTGAAGATGTTAAATTGCAGGTACTTGGAGTGCTTATATCAAAAAAGATCTTAAAAACCTGCCCGCAGCATGTTAACACTAAAGCTATAGTTATAACAAAAAGACTTACGCCGTCCCTCATACTTCAGCTTGAACGTGATTATGTTTTAGGTTTTATAGCATCTGAAGGCGGGCTCACATCTCATGCCACTATTCTTGCGAGAGCTTTCGGAGTGCCGATAATTTTCAGCGAAGACATACTTAAATGTGTCGATTGCGGTACGGATCTTATAATGGATGCGGGTCTTAGAAAAATAATTATTAATGCCGATGCTAAAACAAAAAAATATTATGATAAAAAGATTGCCGCAATAAAAAAGAAAAAGTTTGTCTGCGAGATACAAAAAGATCTATCCCCCAGAACAAAAACAGGTAAGAAAATAAAATTAAAAGTAAACTTAAGCACTCCGGACGAACTTTCACTTTCAAAAGATTTTATGGATGACGGCATAGGGCTATTAAGAACCGAATTTCTTTTTATGGACAGAAACACTCAGCCCTCGGAAGATGAACAGTACAAAATGTATTCGAAAATACTTAATGAAAGAAAAGGTTCAACAGTCACTATGCGAATACTGGATATCGGCCCGGATAAACTGCCTCAATATCTTGAGAAGAACTTGTTTCATTCTAAGGATTTTGTTCCCAGAGGCGCAGGTGCCGCTGAAGCCTTCCCTGAAATATATTTAACACAGTTCAAAGCTCTGTTAAGATCAAATACTCATTCTAATTTAAGAATCCTTTTTCCTATGGTTTGTGATCTTGGCGACATCAAAGCTTACCGCAATATTTTCAATGAAGCGCAAAAAAAACTCAAAGAGGAAAAAGTTATTTTTTCAAATAAAAAGATCGATATAGGCGCAATGCTAGAAACTCCATCATCCATATTAATGTCTGATGAAATACTAAAAAATGTAGATTTCGCGAATGTGGGTTCCAATGATCTTTTTCAATATACTTTGGCCTCATCAAGAGGCGACTCGAATGTAGAGAGGCGTTATCACCTTCTCCATCCTTCTATTCTGAAGCTTATGGAAATAGCAGTTAAGAACGCGCGTAAATATTCTAAAGAACTTTGTCTTTGCGGCGAAATAGCCTCTTTTGAAGAATTCTATCCCCTGCTCTTAAAGATAGGCATAAAAAGTTTCAGCGTATCGGTATCAAAATTCGAAGACATTAAATGCGAGCTTTTGCATTTACATGATGATCATCCCGCCAGCAGCTTAAAACAATATTACGATCTAAAAACTCCCTCGCAAAGAGATAAATTTTTTGAAAAGTTCATGTAAATTTTATTTCGATTTTTCTTCAGCGACTTCTCCGGCTATAGGAAGTTTATATTTTTCGCCGCTATAAGCTTTTACCATCAAAACTACCCATAATATCAAACTCAATATACCAACAAGCAATGATATTAAAGAATATAAAGCTCCCGGAAGGATTAATCTGCTGGCCAAATTCACAATAAACAAACCGCCAAAAGTTACAGTAGACTGTACTGCATGAAACCTGACGAACTTGTTTTCTTTTTCTACAATGTAAAATATTATCCCTGTAATGAACCCGCCCAAATAACATAAAAATGCTTCAATATTAGCCTGAATTCCTACACTGGTTTTCCCTAAATTTTCATTGCTCATGTCATTCTCCTTTTTAAGAAAGCCTATTTTTATAATCTTCGTAACCAAATTTTTTTACCACGGTATATTTATCTTTCTCCGGATCGTATATTCCGATATCCGGAAGATTAACACCGTTGAAAGTGTTATTCTTTACCATAGTATAATGCGCCATATCTTTAAAGATCAGCTTATCCCCGACTGTTAAAGGCTCATCAAAAGAATATTCGCCGATAACATCTCCAGCCAGACAAGACATTCCGCCAAGCTTATAAGTATATTTTTTTTCTCCGGGCATAGACGCATCAGCGATCTCGGGCCTATACGGCATTTCCAGAACATCCGGCATATGACAAGCGCAAGATGAATCTAATATTGCAATATAAGGCTCATTCGGAATAATGTCAAGCACTCTAGATACAAAATATCCCGTATTTAGAGCTATAGCTTCTCCGGGCTCAAGATAAACCTTAACTCCGTATTTTGCCTTGAATTTGTTTATAATATCGCATAAGAGATCGATATCATAATCTTCCCTAGTAATGTGATGTCCCCCGCCAAAATTAACCCATTCCATTTTATGGATCAGATAACCGAATTTTTCTTCAACAACTTTTAATGTTCTTTGAAGTGAATCGGAATTAAGCTCGCATAATGTATGAAAATGCAGGCCGTTTATACCTTCAAGATCAATATCTTTGATATCATCTATTTTTATCCCCAGTCTTGATGTTTTAGAACAGGGATCATATATGGCCACTTTAACTTCGGAGTGTTCCGGATTAATTCTTAATCCGCAATTTATTTTTTTATTTGAATTCAAAACTTTGCTTTTAAAATGTTCCCACTGAGCTTTAGAATTAAAAACTATATGATCAGACATTCTTATGAGCTCATCAAACTCATCGTCACGATAAGCCGGAGCGCATACATGAACTTCCCCGCCAAATTCTTCATACGCTAGTGTAGCTTCATTCAAAGAACTTGCAGTCGAGCCTTTAAGATATTTTTTGATTAACGGAAAAGTGCTGAACATACTAAACCCTTTAAGAGCAAGAATAATAGAACATCCCGCACGTTCCTGGACGCTATCCAAAACCTTAAGATTTTTTTCCAACAACCCCAAGTCCACAACATAACAAGGCGTATGTTTTATTTGTTTTACAAAGTTCATCGAATTCATCTTTTTATAATTCCTTTACAACCCACGGCAAACCATATTTATTAAGGTCGTCCATGAATGGATCAGGGTTGAGCTGTTCCATGTTAAAAACACCCTTACCCTTCCAAACATTTTGAAGCATAAGCTTAGCCCCTATCATAGCCGGCACGCCTGTTGTATACGATATAGCCTGCGACTTAACCTCTTTAAAACATTCGGCGTGATCACAAACATTATAGATATATATCTTTTTTGGTTTACCATTCTTTATTCCTTCAAAGATACAGCCTATATTAGTTTTTCCTTTATAATTTTCACCAAGGCTAGAAGGCTCCGGTAGTACAGCCTTCAAAAATCTTAAAGGTATTATTTTATGACCTTCATATTCAACTTCATCTATTCTTGTCATGCCGACATTCTGTAAAACTCTCAGATGCGTTATATATTCCTGCCCGAATGTCATCCAAAACCTTATTCTCTTCAGTCCGGGAATATATTTGACTAAAGATTCCATCTCCTCGTGATACAAAAGATACATTTCTTTTTCGCCAATTTCAGGGAAGTTGAAAGGTTTATGAACGCTTAAAGGCTCTGTCTCTTTCCATTCTCCGTTCTCCCAAAATTTACCTTTTTGAGTTATTTCTCTGATATTTATTTCAGGATTAAAATTTGTAGCAAAAGGATGCCCATGCTCTCCCGCATTACAATCCATTATGTCCACATAATGTATTTCATCAAAATAATGTTTTACAGCATATGCACAATACACATTAGTAACACCGGGATCGAACCCTGAGCCTAAAAGGGCCATTAGTCCTTTATCCTTGAACTTATCCATATAATCCCACTGCCATTTATAACAAAACTTAGCCTCATCCGGATGTTCATAATTAGCGGTATCCAAATAAGGTACCCCGGTCGCAAGACAAGCATCCATTATCGTAAGATCCTGATAAGGCAATGCCACATTGATAACAAGATCCGGTTTGTGTTTGTTGATCAGCTTAACCAATTCCGGCACATTATCCGCATCCACCTTTTCAGTGATTATAGGTCTTTTGATCTCCGAAGCTATTTGTTCACATTTACTTACAGTACGGCTAGCCAGAACGATCTGGGTAAAAACATCCGCAACCTCGGCACATTTATGCGCAACAACCCGCCCAACTCCGCCTGCCCCAATAATAAGAACTTTAGACATACTCAACTCCTTCGTTTATGACCCCATATTATATAGCCTCCCCCGCCATGGGTCAAGCATCAAGGATAACCGAGTATTCATCCTCGACGAACTTTTTGAGATCTGTGTTGATTTTAGACAGGTCTTCGGAAAAAAATTTTTCTGTTATTTGAACGGGGTTATTGCTATTTTTAAATGCCAGGACTAATTCTTTTAATTTATTCTTTCCTTTTATTTTAATAATGTATTCGACAAATAAATATGATTTGATATACATAAATATAGCTTCTCGCCTGTCATCTATGTTCTTTATTTCAGATGCTATCAATTCTGCCAGATCAATCTCGCTATAGCTTTTTAGATAATCCCTTATCAAGGATCTGTCTTTTTGCGCGGCGAAATCTTCGGCTTTTGACGATATACCTTCTGAAATAAAATCAGGTATCTTTTTCCCTACCATATCATAAACCAATAAATGGGCGTATTCATGATAGATAGTTTTAACGATGTCGTCTTTTGTATATTCAAATTGGCCGGATGGTACTCTTAATTTGCCGTCAAAAATAGCTGTAGACCAATAGGGATTGCCTTGTAATAGTTCGTCATAATCAGCATCAGTATACAGTATCACAACGGTCTTAGTATCAGGAAAGTGGTCTAGAAATTTACCTATAACACCGTAAGCTTCTTCCAGATAAGTTTTAATATAGTTAAGGTTGCCTGCATCTTCTTCCCCGGAGCAGGTAACGATGAAATGCGGCGTTTCTGTCTTTATCGATATTTTTTTATTTTTAATATCATTTTTTAAAACTTTTTTTAACGATTCAAGACCTTTAAATTTTGGATCAGTTTTTTCAATTATTTCAATATGCTTTTTTGCTTTATCTATGTTCTGCACTAAATAATACAATCTTGCCAAACTGTAATTTGTCATAACGTTTTCATCATCATATATCAAAGCAATATTGAATTGTTCAATAGCTTCGGGCAGTCTCCCTTGTTCATACAGATAATATCCGTAAACATTGTAAGCATTGATAAGCCGTTCAGTCACTCTTTCATCTTTAGGATAAATTTTTTTTAACTCTTTGAATTTTTCCAAAGCTTTATCGTGTTCGCCCTGATAAAGAAGCTGTTCTGCTTTTAAAAGATTCTTATCGTTGATCTTTTCAGCGTAACCGGCATTTACATAAGAAAAAATCAAGCATATCAAAAAATAATAAGTTTTTTTTTGGAGTATCATAGTATAATATATTTCATGGTTCTAATATTTACGGTTTTTGTTCTAGCAATTTTTTTACTTCTCCTAGTTCTAATATTACCATTAGCCAGGCATTTTCTCAAATCAGGCGGCACATTTAACGATTTTCAGAACAAAAAAGTTTCCGGTTTTAAATCTCTGGGCCAGATAGTGATAACTATTGCGGTTCTTGCCGGCATCTCTATATTCATAATTAATACTTCCAGCAATGTTGATGAAAATGAAGAAGGTCCGATTGAGCGGGCGAAAATCGAAAGTCGGAAGTCGAACGAAGGAAGTCGAAAATTGGGGAAACGGACACAGACTTTAGCTGACTTACGAATAGCTCCCAAAAGCAAGTCCGGCAGTAAAGATTCATCCTCAAATTACCCCTCAAGCAAAACAGGCGGCAAAAAAGCCGAAAAGTCTTTAGATTCTGCCCCCGAAAATAATACCGATCTCCTCCCGGAAGCCGCATTCGAAGGAAGTAAAATACGTAAAGATATCTTTAATGAAAACCCGGAACAAGACCCGATAGAAGAATCTTCCATTTTCAAAATGGAAAACGTCAGCAAAATTTTAACTCCAATGACTTTTGAGTACAAAAACGAAGATAATAATAAAACCTTGGAAATGATAAAGGAAAAAAAAATCGTACCTCCTTTCGCTTTCTTAAAAGGTTCCCGCGAAGGCGATTTTTTCATAATTAATTATTTTGATCAGGTAAACAACGGAAATTTTATAAAATCAGAAGACTTAAGGATCATAAATCCATACGATGACGCAAAACTCGGCGGAATAGCGGAAAATGAAGAATACACAATATACATATCTTTAAAGATACCCGCGCTAAAGCAAAACGAAAGCTTACAGCTGCCGCTTCTTCTTAACAGCATTGCTATCCCATCATCAAGCGATGACACAAATATCATATTAAATGAAACCGCTATGATAAAATCCCAATTTCCTATAACTCAGAGAGAATTTTCATACACCATAGCCAGAATTCCGGAATTGATACATTTTTATACCGGAAACCAATCTGAATGGCTGGGTGAAGAATTTTTCACTATGCCCTACCCTATTCATAGATTATTAATGTCAGCCAAAAACCTTGATGATGAGTCAAAATTATCTTTAATTGCAGCCATTATGAAAACTTATTTCGGTTATCAATCAGGCATACAAAAAGTGGTTTTACCGGAAGGAAAAACTTGGAACACTTTATTGTCGGAACATATAGATAAAAGCGACGTTTTTATAGCTGACTGCGATGTCTTATGCATGTTCAGTTTCATTTATCTCAAATATCTCGGCTTTGATCCGACATTGATATTAGGTTTTTTTAATTTACCGCCGAATTCAAACACCTTGACCACCAGCGAACTTCATTCAACTATTTTTCTAAATAAAAAAGGTGTTATTTTTGAACCCACTATTTTTACTGAAGATTTCACAGCCGTTAACATAGGTTTAAATATCGATGATGATAAAAAAACACAAAATACTTCCGATTCATTAGGCCGCATAAAATATTTTCTTCAAAATTCTTCAACTCCTTTTGTTTCGCTGCCTGAGATAACCCAAAACTGGGATCAAAATTTAACTCAAACATCCCAAATAGTTTTATCCGAAATAAAATTCAACAAGATCCTTGAAAATATAAATATCGAAACATTTCCAAAAATAGAAAAAAAACTGCAGACCAAAAAAATAGCCAACCTATGGCTCAAGGTGACTATAACCGGTAATTTTGTAATTTTTATATTCGGCACTTTGATAAGCTTTTCATCTAAAGCCAATAGAAATTTTTTAAAGGTATCTTTGCAGGGTCTACTTGTTTTAGGATCAATAATTTTTTCATTTAATCTTTTCAGCCAAACCATTGTTTTTGAAACCATATTATGGAATACCTCTCCTTACGTTCAGATATTAACTTTATTCTTCACGTCTCTTGCATTATTTGCCGGAGCCGTTAACATATTATCATCCAGATATTCTTTCCCCCCGCACTTTACTTCCCTTCTCCGACTCACCGAACCCCCTTTATTTTTTATTTCTATAGCATCAATTCTATACGCCCCCAAAAGCGACGTCATCATAGCCTTCTTGATCCTACATTCACTTTTACTAATAAAGCGCCTCTCCAACAAACGACAAAACTAATTGACCTATAACTATTAAGCACATCACGCATCAAGCTAGGATGAGTCAGTTAGTACTTTTTCTGACGATTAGGGAGCTATA
>JADGBB010000059.1 GCA_015231715.1 Candidatus Omnitrophota bacterium | reverse complement strand
CTCACTGGCATTTGAAAGTATAACTCCGCCCCCTGCATAAATGATCGGACGTTTTTTTTCAGCGATAATATCGGCTATTTTTTGTATTTGCCTGGGATGACCTTTGTAAACAGGTTTATATCCTCTAAGTTCAACAGTTTTAGGATACTTATATTCTGCCATCTGAATTTGCAGATCAACCGGCAAATCCACCAAAACAGGTCCAGGACGTCCTGTTCTTGCTATATGAAAAGCTTCTTTAATAATTCTTGCCAGATCATTGATATCCCTAACAAGATAATTATGCTTTGTTATCGGCCTTGTAATTCCAACCATATCAGCTTCCTGAAAAGCATCATTACCTATCAAATGAGACTTAACCTGTCCCGTTATTGCAACCATAGGAATAGAATCCATATGAGCTGTAGCTATGCCCGTAACCAAATTAGTCGCTCCCGGACCGCTGGTTGCTATACAAACTCCAACTTTTCCCGTGGCTCTGGCATACCCATCTGCCGCATGAACTGCTCCTTGTTCATGTCTTGTAAGTATAAACCTCAAGTTGCTTTCTGTGAAAATAGTATCAAAAAGAGGGATAACTGACCCTCCCGGATAACCAAAAACACAATCAACTTTTTCCTCTTGTAATGCCTTAACAAGTATCTGTGCACCTGTAAATTTACCCATAAATCTCCCTTAAGTTATATATTATAATTATTACCTAGATATATAAATAGGCACAGGATTATCAGTATATCATATAACTTTTATGTGTCAAGTATCGCAGTTTAATGAAAACGATGAGGCTATTCCTGACTCATCGTTATTCACTTAATAAGACGCTTTTAGAGGTACAAAAACTTTCAATTATTTTAAAAATATTTTTCGGATCAATTTTATAGTGCAAAAGTAAGAATTTTCTTATTCCAAAATCTTTTATTTTATGTATTTTCTTGGAACTCTGTTGGAGATCCCGGCTAGGATTTCATAAGGGATAGTTTTGGACAGTCTTGAAATTTTTTCTACAGGTATACACGCCCGGCCTTGATACCCGAAAAGAACTACCTCATCTCCGACTTTTACGCCTTTTACAGGGTTAACATCAAATAGTGTTTGATCCATTGTAACAACCCCTGTCAGATTTACCAATTTACCCTTAACTAATGCTTGAGCATGGTTAGATAAAACTCTTCCGTAACCGTCGGCATATCCTATAGGTACAGTTGCTATCATAGTTTCTTTTTGCGCTATATAGGTCCTGCCGTAACTTACAGACATTCCCGGAGAAATTGTTTTAAGAAAAACTATCCTTGTTTTCAATGTCATTACCGGTTTTAATTTTATTTTGTAAACAAAATCTTCTTTAGGATAAATTCCATACAGAAGTATTCCCGTTCGCACCATATTAGTGTTATCGAAATTATAATCTACTGTAGCAATACTATTAGAGGAATGTATATATTTTACCTTAATTTCCCTGGTGTTCATATAATCTAATACGTTTTGAAAAGAATCTGCCTGCATCGCCGTATAAAGTTTATCTCTGGCTACTGAAGCAAAATGGGTATACACACCCTCTATTTCAATTTCATTTATTTTAGAAACTTTATCTAAAAAATATATGGCGTCTTCATGCCAAATGCCCAGACGCCCCATCCCGGTATCAATATTAACGTGTACTTTAGCTTTTTTTGATAATTTTTTTGATGTTGCAATAAGGATATCTGTCAGATGTTGATCACCTAAAGTCAAAGTTATATCATTTTTTACTGCAACAAAAGCTTCTTCTTCAAGAACAGAACCTAAAACAAGGATGGAAACATTATTTTCTACACCGTTATTTCTAAGACACATCGCCTCATCAACAGTTGCAACTCCTAAATAAGATATGCCGTTCTCAATAAGAACTTTACTGATCTCGACTATACCATGGCCATAAGCATTAGCTTTAACAATGGGCATTATCTTTTTTTTGTTTCCGACAATATTTTCGATCATTTTAAGATTGTGCCTTAGTGCACTTAAATCTATTTCTGCCCAAGTAGGCCTGTAATTAATTGTTTTTGTCATATATCACTTCCCTGTCATGCTGCATTCTTTAGAATAAATGTATAAAGGATCTAATTCAGACGGATCGATCAATCTTTTATTATGAAATAGGTTTTCGCCTAAACGCGCAATATTTATTGCTTTAGGGCAAAAATCATTATCTAAAGCGTCTAAAATATCTCCGACAAATGTAACACCATTTTCATTAAAATAAATTTTTTCTTTTTCAACCAAGATGCAATCAGTAAGCTTCAAAGGAAACTCGCCTGAAATATCATAACTTGCAGTGTAAACTTTATTTTTTCTGGCATCCATGACTACCGTAAGTTTTTTTATTTTTTTTCCGATATAATTCATTGCGATTATATCAAATGTCGGAACCGCAGCGATCTTAGTTCCTAGAACTGCAGATATGCCCTTAGCAGTTGCTGCGGCTATTCTAAGTCCGGTAAAAGAACCTGGGCCGATACCTACTGCTATGAGGTCAATGTCTTTAATAGTTAACCCTGCTTCAACTAAAACAGTGTTTATAGTCGACATAAGAATTTCATTATGTTTGAGGCCTACATCTTCATGAAATGACGAAAGAATCTTATTGTCTTTCGACAAAGACACTGTTAAATAATTCGAAGAAGTATCAAATGCTAATATTTTCATCTTATTTCGGTTATTGTTATTTTTCTGACTGATTCACCCTCATGTTCAAGTAAAACCTCAGTTCTAATATCCGGCAAAAGCCCTTCGATCTTATTGGACCATTCCACAACACAAATACCATCGCCATAAAAATATCTCTTATAATCTAAAGTTTCTTCTAATGCTCTCTCATCGATACGATAAACATCAAAATGGTATAAAGGCATTTTGCCTTGATAAGTGTGCAAAATGACAAATGTCGGGCTGTTTACATACAAATGATCTTTTACTTCAAGCCCTTTCGCCAGCCCTTTCACGAAAACAGTTTTTCCGGCGCCAAGATCGCCTTTAAGAGCGATAAAACTGCCGGGCAAAATATCTTTAGCAAGAATAGCGGCCGTTTCAATAGTATCTTCAGGAGTATATGAAATTAAAGTTTTCATTTTATTAGAAATGCTCAAAGCCTTTTTTAGGGAGTTTTTTTCTTCCTGTTTTAGTAACCATGCACATGATCTCAGAATCCTTTTTTATAACACCAATAGGATAAAACTCTTTATTCTTGGAAATTTCTGCGGCTTCTGCTGAAGATGCCGTAAAAAGAAGTTCAAAGCTTTCACCGTAATAAAGTGCGTCTTTTAATTTTAACCCTTTTTGCAATGGTATGATCTCAGAAAATATCTCGGCACTCGTTCCGCTTGCCTCACATAATCTCCAAAGGTCTACTGCTATACCATCGGTCACATCGATCATTGAATTAATTTTATATTTTGTTGTTAAAAGTCTGGCTTCTTTAACTCTGGCATTAAAAGTATAGTGACATTTTTTACCGTCTTTAACAGGTCCGGTTATAAAAATAATATCATCTATTTTAGCACCGGAACGGTAAACAATCTCGTTAATTTTACATGTCCCCAATATCGTTATTGATATAGTGAGATCCCTCGCTTTATTAAGATCCCCGCCTATTATGCTTACATTGAATTTTTTTAAAGCTTTATTCATTCCTTTATACAATAATTTTAAATTTTCTTCGGAAAATGACTTATTAAATCCCAGTCCTATGGTTATATGCCTAGGAGTACCGCCCATAGCTGCTATATCGCTTATGTTTGCCATTGCGGCCTTGTAGCCGATTTTTTCATATCCGGCACTTTTTTTGAAATGTGTTTTCTCTATAAGCATATCGGTGCTGATTAAAAGATGTTCAGTTTTAGTATATTTTAAAACTGCGCAATCATCACCAATGCCTTTAATAATATTTTTATCGGCTGACTTTGTCTGTTTGGTTATTTGTTCAATAAATTGCAATTCTTTCATCCATTTCCCTTGCCTAAAACAGCTTTTATCTTTTTATTGTCCGGATCTTTAATAACTCCGAACTCAGTCACAATGGCTGATATAAGCTCGGCCGGAGTAACATCAAACGAAGGATTGTACACATCAATATGTTTTGGAGAAATATAATTGCCTAGAACTTTGCGGACCTCATCGCTTTCACGCTGTTCTATAGGGATCCCGTCTCCGTTCTTAAGCGAGAGGTCAAAAGTTGAGGCCGGCGCAACGACATAGAACGGCACTTTATGATATTTAGCGTTAACTGCAAGTGAATATGTTCCTATCTTGTTAGCAACATCGCCATTTGCAGATATTCTGTCAGCTCCGACAAAAATGGCATCGACTTTTCTTTTTGCCATAAGAACGGCAGCCATATTATCGCATATTAATATCGCCGGTATCTTTGCGCGCGTAAGTTCCCATGCGGTAAGCCTCGCACCCTGAAGTACTGGGCGGGTTTCATCAACATAAACTTTTTTAATATTTTTTTTGGCCGTATACATAGGCGCAAGCGCCGTTCCATAATCAGCTGTAGCTAAAGCTCCGGCATTACAATGAGTCAGCAAAACAGCGTCTTTTTTTATAAGCGCCGAGCCGTATTCACCTAGTTTGCGGCAAATTATTTTATCCTGTTCCAATATTTTGTGACATTCTTTAAGCAAAATAGATTTAATTTTGTCCGGAGTTTTTTCTTTATTGTCTATTGCTGTTTTTTCAATTCTTTCAATCGCCCAAAAAAGATTTCTGGCGGTCGGTCTTGATGAGGCGATATACTTTGCTGTTTTCCTTAGATCTTTATAAAAAACATTCCACGACTTAGCTTTACTTTGACTGATCCCCAGATATACTCCATAGGCGCCAGCAATACCTATAGCAGGCGCACCGCGAACTATCATTTTCTTAATAGCGTCAAACACATCTTTTTGTGTAAAGCATTTTATATGTATAAATTTCCCCGGCAGCAATCTTTGATCTATCATTTCTAAATATTTTTTTTTCCATCGTAAAGTTTCAATCATTTTTCTCCCTAAATGTCACTTTAACCTACTACATTGAAATGCCTTAATCTAAACTCAGCTCCCAACTTTTCAGCTATTTTTCTTGTTTGATCAACTTTCTCTTTCCCTATAATATCCAAACATGTTATTTCAACAGTTATTTTATTCTTTATGCAATTTTTTATGAATTCAATAACTTTGTCATAAGTTCCAAAACCGAATTCCGGTTGACATATTTTATTGTAAAGTTCCTCATCGGGGGCGTTCAAGCTGACGGATGTTTTGTCGATCAGCCCCGCTATCTCCGAGGCTATCGACCGGCCGTTAATTATATCGCCTTCTCCATTTGTAGTTAATCTAGTTTTAATGCCGGTCGCTTTATAGTGAGCTGCGATCTTTTTTACCATATCAAGTCTCATTGTAGGTTCTCCAAAACCGCAAAAAACTATCTCTTTGTATTCTGAATATGTACTTATAGCTTCTAGGACTTCCTCATATGAAGGTTCCTTATCAATTTTCAAATTATGCCCTTTAACGAAATCCGAAGTATCCCTGGTACAAAAAGTACAGTTATTTGTGCATCTGTTAGTGAGATTAATATACAAAGAATCCCTGATCGGATAAGCTATTTCCTCCCTCACATTAACACCAAGGCCAAATAAAGTATTGGCGTTATGAGTTGTTATTCTGGCTATGTCCTGCTCTGATAAACCATGCAGGCGTGAAAGCAAAACTAAAAGATGAGCAACATTAGATGGATCATTCCTTTTTCCTCTTTCACCTTCAGGAGCTAAATAAGGCGCATCGGTCTCAAGCAGTATACTTTCAATAGGAATTTTAGAAGCAACTTGTCTTAAATCCTCAGCCTTAGGATATGTTATATTGCAAGCAAAAGAAATGTAATAACCTATATCAATTATTTTTTTTGCAAAATCAATATCTTCCGAAAAACAATGCATCACACCTTTGGGCTTATGTTTTTCAAGTTCAGGTAAAAGCTTTTCAAATTCCGATCTGGTATTTCGGTTATGTAAAATTAACGGCAAGTTAAGCTCTTTCCCCAATTCCATAAACGCTTTTAACATAACCATTTGATTTTCCGGTTTTGAATGATTTCTGTAATTGTCAAGACCTATCTCGCCTATGGCTACGATCTTTTTTGATGATGCGTATAATTCACGGAATGCATTGATCTGATCGTTTTTGAAACAATCAGCTTCATGAGGATGAATCCCTATAGCCGCATATGCAATATCGTATTGTTCGGCAATTCGGACGGCTTTTTTTGAACTTTCTAGATCTATACCAGGAATGATAATGCGTTCTATACCGTCAGCTTTTGCT
This sequence comes from Candidatus Omnitrophota bacterium, assembly GCA_015231715.1. Next base: position 389 of record JADGBB010000059.1, on the reverse strand, counting down.
TTTGCGATCACATCGGGCAAATCTTTATCAAATTGTTCAAGGTCTAAATGGCAGTGTGTATCAATTAATTTCATAAAAATCATTCAAACCTTAAACGCACTTATTTTATGCGTAAAAATAAAGGGTCACCCTTTGCGACTTTTGTTCCGGCCGAAAATTTACGTTCGTTCTGTTTTGATCTATTTTCAAGTTCATCTTTAAATGCTCCGCTCTCGGCAATATCAGACAGTTTAGCGTCAAGACCAAGCTGTGCCCACATATCGGACATTTTTGTCGGCATAACAGGATACAACATTATTGCCGCTTTTCTTAATACCTCTAAAAGATCAGCCATTATGAGTTTGATAGCTTCCATATTGTTTTCTTTGGCAAATGTCCATGGTGCAGAT
>JADGBB010000058.1 GCA_015231715.1 Candidatus Omnitrophota bacterium | reverse complement strand
CCACTTCATGGATGTGTAAAATATTTTTATCCGTATGGCGGGAAATTTTCAAATATGTGCTGCTTTTTTTCTGCGTCACCCCAAAATTTTTTAGTACACGTATTTGTTCTGCAGTACGTTCGTTCTCCTTTAGATTACTCCGCATCAAGCTAGGATGAGGCAGTTAGTACATTTTCTGATGATTAGGGAGCTATAGGCATTTTTCGATTCTTTTTTAACAATTACCAGTCCTGATGTCGATTGCTTCGAAAAGCAGCGAAGCTGCTTGGAGAATGCATGAGTCATCAGGGTTAAAAAAGGATCGAAAAATGCCGTTGTTTAGCTCCCGTGTCAGAAAATGTACTAACTGCCTCATCCGTACTTGTGGCAAATTATCTATGTAGATTAAATTTTTAAACTTATTATTGTTTTATTGCCAGGACGTATGCTTCTATGTCTTCTGTTGTGTGGAGGGTTGTTACGTTTAGGTCTTTGTTTATTTTCTTTAGCAGACTTTTTAGGACTGAACCCGGGCCGATTTCTAGGAAATCTGTGTATCCTAATGAAATCGCCTTTAGGACTGATGCTTCCCACAAAGTACGATTATCTAGCTGATCAGCTAAATTTTTCTTAATAACTGTTGAATCTGCAGCTAATTCAGCATCAATATTACTGATAAAATCTATTACAGGTTCTTTCATGTTAATTTTTTCCAGCACAACACTCAATTTTTGTTTAGCAGGCAGCATTAGATCTGAGTGAAAAGCACCGCTGACATTTAACACTATTGCTCTTTTTGCTCCGGCATTTTTTGCCAGATCACTTGCCAATGCCACTTTTGATGCAGTTCCTGAAATAACAACCTGTCCCGGGCAGTTTAGATTTGCTACCTGACATCCTATCCCCATGCATATTTCTTCTATTTTGGAAAGTTCAAGCCCTAATATTGAAGCCATTTTGCCGTCTTCAAGTTTTGAGGCTTCATCCATAAATTCGCCTCTATTTTTCACAAAATTAAGTCCGTCAGTAAAATTCATAACTCCTGAAGCTACCAATGAAGTCACTTCTCCAAGACTTAATCCCATGGCTAAACTACCTGCTAACTTAACTTCATCGGTTGAAAAAATATCAAGATCTGCTTCTCCGACAGGCGAACCTTTTATTTTTTCGATCAATACGTTTAAAGTAGCAATGCTTAAAGTAAAAATTGCAGGCTGTGAATATTTTGTTGTCATCAGCTGCTCTTCAGGTCCGGAAAAACACATTTGTTTCACATTAAAACCAAGTATCTCATTAGCCCTGTCAAAAACAATTCTGGCTGCTGCCTCTTTTTCATAAAGGTCTTTACCCATTCCTACACTTTGAGATCCCTGACCCGGAAATATTAATGCTGTTTTTTTCACTTATTCTCCTCGTTCATTCTTACCACTTAATGATCAACGCTCCCCATGTAAGCCCTCCGCCGAAAGCATCCATGAGTATTATATTGCCTTTCTGTATCCTGCCGGTTTCAACTGCCTCGCAAAGTGCTATAGCACTAGATGCTGCGGACATATTGCCGTATTTATCAATATTTAAATATACTTTCTTTTCGGGATCAACTCCCATTCTTTTTGCCAAAGCGTTCAGTATTCTAAGATTAGCTTGATGAGGAATTATTATATCAATATCGTCGCCCGTCAATCCCAGTGGTTCAGTTACAGCTTTCGCCGCTTCCGCCATTATTTTAACAGCATGTTTAAAAAGAGTATTACCTTCCATCTGAATAGTATGCAGATTATTTTCAACTGTATGTTTGGTAGCAGGCATTCTTGATCCTCCCGCTGGAAGTTTCAAAAGATCTCCCTGTGTCCCGTCTGCCCCTAGATGCACTCCCAATATCCCGCCTTCATCCACTCTTCCCAGCACTGCAGCTCCGGCTCCGTCGCCAAACAAAACACATGTTGAACGATCGGTCCAATTGGTTACTGCTGATAATTTTTCCGCCGCTACGACGAGTGCTCGTTTATACATTCCTGTTTTAATAAATTGGTCAGCTATCGCAAGCCCGTAAACAAAACCTGAACATGCTACACTAATATCAAAAGCAGGTACATTTATTATTCCTAATTTATGCTGAAGCTGACACGCAGTTGAGGGGAAAAACATATCCGGTGTTATTGTAGCGACTATTATGAGCTCTATATCTTCCGGTTTAAGTCCGGCATTATCTAAGGCGTTCATGGCAGCTTTGTAAGCCATGTCACTTGCGGCTTCATTTTCGTCGGCTATTCTTCTTTCTTTTATTCCTGTTCTTGTCACTATCCATTCATCTGTAGTATCAACCATCTTTTCAAGTTCAGCATTGGTCAGCACTCGTTTAGGTAAATACTTCCCGACTCCAATGATACCCGTTTTATGCATTTCAGTCCTTTCTTTCCTTATGTTTAACTTATTAAAGATTGTTCAATATTTAATAGCTATCCAGCTCTTCTACAATATGTCTGTTAACATTGTGGTCTACATAACTTCCCGCAACTCTAATGGCATTTTTTATAGATATACTGTCACTTGAACCATGCGAAATTATTACTCGTCCGTCAACTCCCATTAAAGGAGCCCCGCCGTATTCAGAAGCATCGATTTTTTTCTTCAATGATTTAAAAGCAGGCATCATGAGCAAAGCTCCGAACTTTGTGAGCCAGGAACTTTTCTTCAGTTCTTGTTTCAAAAGTTTCGCAACAGTTACAGAAAATCCTTCGGTTACTTTTAAAAAAACATTACCGACAAAACCATCACATACAACTACATCGGCATTGCCGTTATAAACTTCTTTTGGTTCTATATTACCGATAAAATCAAGTTTGCTTTCACTGAGCAATTGATGGGCTTCTTTCTCAAAGTCTGTACCTTTGTTTGACTCCTCACCGATATTCAGTAACGCAACTTTTGGGGCTGTTTTACCTAAAAGATGCCTCGAATAGGCATCTCCCATGATACCGTACTGCAAAAGATGTATAGGTTTAGGGTCAATATTCGCTCCGACATCAAGAACAAGACATGAGTTTGCAAGGGTCGGAAAAAGCACAGCTATCCCGGGCCTGTCCACCCCGTCCAGAAGCCTGAGCTTAAGTGTTGCCGCGCAGACTACAGCTCCTGTATTACCGGCACTTACCAATGCGTCGCCTTCATTGTTTTTAAGTAGTTCAACCGATTTAACTATCGACGAATCTTTCTTTTTGCGCACAGAAATAGCCGCAGGCTCATTCATATCAATGGTTTCAGAACAATGAACAATACTTATCTTGTCTTTAGGATAATCAAATTCATCGAGTACTTTTGTTATCTCTTCCTTTTTTCCGACCAAAACAAGATGATAATCATACTCTTTAGCCGCAAGGACAGCACCTTTAACAATTTCATACGGAGCTTTGTCTCCGCCCATAGCATCAATGATAATTCTCATATTATGCTATCCTTTTTTATCTTTTTTTTCTTTTTTCTCTTTTCTTTCTTCAATAGACTCTATCTTGACTATCTGTTTAGCTTTATAATATCCGCAATAAGCACATACATGATGCGGCTGTATGGCCTTTTCACATTGCGGGCATTTACTCAACGCAGGCGCTTCAGCCTTATAATGCGTTCTTCTTTTTCTACCTCTGGACTTCGAATGTCCACGTTTGACTTTTGGCATTTCTCCTCCTGATCATTATTTTAGTTTTTTTATTATTTCGTAAGTATCTTTTGCAATTAAAAGTTCTTCGTTTGTTTTGATCGTTAAAAATTTAACATTATTCCCGAATAAAGGTTTAAGGTCTTTTTCTATACTGTCTTTTATTCCCGGAACATTAGCGCCGATTCCGGCGGTAAAAGTAACAGCATCAACTCCGCCCAAAGCCGCGGCATAAGCACCGATATATTTTTTTATTCTATAAACAAACATGTCATAAGCAAGTTTTGCCCTATCATTCCCTTCGCTCATTGCCTGAAGAATATCTCTCATGTCATTACTTACTCCTGAAACTCCCAAAAGTCCGCTTTTTTTATTAAGAATAGACGACACTTCTTGCATTGTAATGCCTTCTGACTGCACCAAAAACGGAATGATCGCCGGATCAAGGTCTCCGGACCTAGTTCCCATAACTAATCCTTCGAGCGGAGTAAACCCCATAGATGTATCTATACTTATTCCATTTTTTATTGCAGTAATACTGCATCCATTCCCAAGATGGACTGTTATAAGCTTAAGTGTTTCAAGAGGCTTTTTTAATACTTCAGCAGTTTTAAGCGAAACATACCTATGACTTGTCCCATGAAATCCGTATCTTCGTATTTTATATTGTTTGTAATATTTGGATGGAATGGCATAACTATAAGCATATTCCGGCATAGCATGATGAAATGCCGTATCAAAAACTGCTACCTGCGGAACATCGGGTAAAATTTTCATACATCCTTTGATACCCTCTAAAGCCGGCGGATTATGAAGCGGTGCCAATTCCGAATTCTTTTTTATACTTTTAAGAACTTCTTTATCTATCAATGTACTTCCCTGGAAATCTTCGCCTCCATGTACAACTCTATGCCCCACACCTATGATCAGAGAAATATCCTTTAACACTCCGGTCTCTACATCTGTGATAACATCTCTTATGATTGTTATTGCCTCTTGATGATCAGGGCAGGCAATCTTTTTTTTAAAAAAAAGATCTTTTCCTTCAGCTTCATGCTGTAAAGAAGCCATAGCCGCGCCGATCCTCTCAATAACACCTCTACAAACAACGGTTTCATTTTTTACATTCATAAGTTCATACTTAGCGCTTGATGAACCGCAATTTATAACAAGAATCAACTTCCACTTCCTTTTTTATTTTTTAAAACCAAAACGACTAACCTCTTTACGTTTGTCGTTCGCACTTCTATTTAATAGAACCTAAGATCAGGCCTTCAATGCGATAACCGCCACAGCATCAACCACATCTTCCCAGCTGCATCCTCTTGAAAGATCGCTGCAAGGTTTTTCGATGCCCTGCAATATCGGCCCTACAGCTCTAGCATTAGCAAGTCTTTGCGTAAGTTTATATCCAATATTACCGGAATTAAGATCCGGGAAAACAAATACATTTGCTTTCCCTGCGACTTCGCTTCCTTTACATTTTTTTTCGGCTATTTCAACAAGAAGCGCCGCGTCTACCTGCAGCTCGCCGTCTATTTTTATATCCGGTCTTTTTTCTTTAACTTTCGCTAAAGCCTCTCTAACCTTGTTGATCGAATCGCCTTCCGCCGAACCTTTTGTAGAATAGCTCAAAAGAGCTACATACGGTTCAGAATCAAAAACTTTTTTAAATAGATCACTTGCAGCAATAGCTATTCCGCATAGTTGTCTGGCATTAGGATCAGGAACAATCCCGCAGTCGGCATAAACAAAAACACCGTCTTTACCGAACTGACAATTTTCAATTTCCATAATGAACGAACTTGATACCGACCCTATCTCTTTATCTATCTTTATGCATTGAATTGCGGCTCTCGCTATATCCCCTGTAGTATGGTTCGCTCCGGCAACAAACCCGTCAGCTTTTTCTAATCGTGCCATCATTGCGCCATAAAACACGAAATTGTCCATTAAAGTTTTTTCAGCTTCATCACGTGAAGCTAACTTATGTTTTCTAAGATCATAGTACGCATCAATGATTACGTTCCTATCCGGATCTGTTTTAGGATAAATAACTTTAACTCCATCAAGCGAAATATTTTCTTTTTTAATAATATTCCCAAGTATATCTTTGTCTGCCAAAAGAACAACATTCGCAATACCTTCAGAAGCGATGAAAGAAGCAGCTTGTACGACTCTATCATCTTCACCTTCGGGGAGAACAATAATTTTTTTATTTTTTTTTGCTCTTTCTCTTAATTCTTGGAGTTTACTCATTTGATAACCTCTCCTGTAATTTCATTTTAACATCTAAAGGCACAAAAGCAGAAACATCAGCTCCCAGCCTAACAGCTTCTTTTATAAGTCTGCTCGAAAGATACGAATAAGATTCATTCGGCATCATAAAAATAGTTTCAATATTCGGGTTAAGCTTTCTATTCGTAAGCGCCATCTGAAACTCATACTCAAAATCCGAGATCATTCTTAAGCCCCGAACAACAACTTTAGAATTCTTTGAAACAGCATAATCTACCATAAGACCGCTAAAATGTTCAACAGTAACATTCTTAAGATCTTTAACCGCTTTCGTTAAAAGCTCAACCCTTTCTTCAACACCAAAAAGAGGTTCCTTCACTTTAGAAACAGCTACGGCTACATAAACTTTTTCATATATTGCGGCAATTCTTTTTATAACATCCAAATGACCAAAAGTCACAGGATCAAAAGTGCCGGGATATACAGCTATTTTGCTCATTTTTTCCTATACACAGAAATACAAATATCTTTGTATTGTTTATGTTTGACCAAATCCAGACTTGTTAGATCTATATTGATCCCTTCATGCAAGTGATGTTCTACGACTATGTATGAAGAAGGCATTAATATATCATAATTATATAGTGTTATCAAGATTTTTTCAGCCAACCCAATATTATAAGGCGGATCTAAAAAAACAAGGTCAAAACACTCGTTTTTATTCTTTAATCTTTTAATTTTATCCTGAAAATCACCCAGAAGAACATTTGTGCACCCCGGATCAATTTTAAGCTTAGATAAATTTTTTAAAATAACATCTGTGGCTTTCTTGCTGCTGTCAATAAAAGTCGCATTATCGGCACCTCTAGACAATGATTCCAGTCCATACGCCC
>JADGBB010000057.1 GCA_015231715.1 Candidatus Omnitrophota bacterium | reverse complement strand
CGAATATTATGGTATTCAAAAAAGAGTAAATGAGATCCCGGAAAAAATGTTAGAACTCTTGGTCCGTTATTACAATCGTACGGTTTTCAAAAAACCGGGTGATCTTAGCTTGGATACTTCAAATCGGCGTTATTTTAAGCCATTTCTAGAATACAGGGCAAAATTATTAGGATATGAAGACCCGGGAGAATACGTCAGGGATCTTTTGGATTTCAAAGCATACGATGGGTATAACCTAATGCTTGAGAATGAGTATAAATATATTTTTGAAAAGTGTATGTATGATTCGGCAAAAATAGCTCCCGCTCACGGGACTTTTGATCTAAGAGAGGAAACAGCCCAAGCATTGCCGGTGCATTTAAACAATATCATAAAAAATAAAAATGATGCCGGGAAAAAAGAAATAACTATCAAAGTATTCGGCGTCGGAACGGACGAGTCACCGGAAGTATTAGATGTTCTTAACGCGCTTATTAAAACTATCCCTGATCCACAAGAGTGGTCGGTGAAAATATACGGATACGATATAAAAACCGAGAATTTGAACGAGACGGAAAGGAGCATATACGGAGCTGTAAAAAAATTGCCGTTCTCTAAAGTTAATATTGATTTCAGATATTGTGATCTTAAAGACGAGAAGCAGTATGAATATATTTTTAACGAAAAATGCGATATAGCCATTTACAGGAACGTAGCGACCGCCGGAAGCATACCTAAAGACAGTGAATATTTCAAAACCAAATTAACTGATAGTTTAAATGATCACGGGATATTAATTTACAACGATTATGATTTTGAAAAATTAATGATAAAAGAAGGTGAAAATCTGAAGTCCGCCGATGAAAATGTTTTTTCCGGTCGCGACGTTCAAAACGCTCAGAATGCCGGCCGAGAGATATTCGCGAGAATGATGACGGAAGGAAAGTATACATTACTTATAAACAAAAACGTTTTCAGTAAAAAAGTAATTGAAAGCGACAAATGGGGTTATGAGGAAACTGACGGCAGTAAATATATAGGTTACGGCGATATCTGTAATGTTAAAGGAATAAATAATGAAAGTATGGCGTCTATATTAGGGGCAATAGAAACTTTAACGGCTGACAAGAATTCCCTCTTCGATCCGGCGAAAACGATAATTCAAATAGATGAACACCAGCGGTTTTCAGAAGAGGAGATAGATGAACTGAAAAGAAAAGCCCCGGGGATCAGAATGCTTAGAATAGATACGAGTTCAGCGTGTCAAAAAATAAATATCAACCAAAAAATGATATTCAGAAAACAAAGATTCGATATGTACGCGATGCTTTTGGCCGCGAGAAGTGTAACAAAAGAAGATCTAGCCGGTCAAAACAATTCGATCTACAGAACATTATACCTGTACCTGAATTCACATAACCCGGATCTTGATAAAGATCCTGAAGATATAATAAAAGCGTTATTGCGCGGCGACATAGCGAAAACAATAAAATACGTACTTTCATTAAAACCGATGAACCAATGGGTAAAAGAAACAGACCTTTTTGTTATAACCCAGCCTCTATTGAGCGCGTAGAGAATAAAGAGCATGAGAATAAAAAAAATCATATCCATATTGTTGATAATTACCATGACGGTAACAGGAGAGAGCTTTGCCTATACTAAAACAAATACCTCAACATTAGCACCGCAGTCAGTCTTTGATCCGATTTTTGATATAAAAATAGTGGACGGAGAGGTAGTTATCAGCGAGATAAATGAAGACGCCCGCAGTATCAGATTTAAAGCTGACGCGGAAAATATTTATTATGAACGTCTAAAAGGACGACTGATCGATCTTGGAATAAGCGAAGAAGGAATTAAACAATATATAAAAGAACACCTGGAAGCAATTAAGCTTAATAATGAGGCGAGACAAGATATACTCAATTTTTTAGTGGATTTAAGACATGATGTTGTTAACAGGTTGTTTAATGTAAGATTGACATTTAACAGTTTTCAAGAAAAAGTAGGATTGTCTGATCCGCTCAAAGAATTGATGAATATTGTCATAGGAATTTTAGATAATACATTTTCTAAAGTATATGAGGATCTTGAATTGTCTGAATTGCAGGAAGTGCGAAAAGAATTAGGAAGAGTCTCCTTATTATTGGACGCTTGGTTTAAAAAATACAACGCAAAAGATGAGATTTTTAAAATATACTCTAAGCTGCCGGTGGGGTATATAAATGAAGAAGGAAAGAATGTTTTTTATTTAACACCTGTAATTAATTTAGTTGGTGCTAAAAATTTACTTATGGGAGAACTTGTAGAAGTTGATGACAGAGTAAAACAAGTAAATGTAGATGAGCTTATTGACGGAGCTGTACTGATTAATAATTTTATGGACAAAAGGACCACCAGGGAATACGACCTGCAAAATAATGTATGTTCTACGGATGCGGGCGCTTTAACAAGGGCTTTATTCAATCTTGCTCACAATGCTGAAGACGCCATAAGAAACAATAAAAATGAAGGAGGGGTATTAATTAAAACAGGTTTGTCGGAAGATAAAAGTAGTATGAAAATAATAGTCACAGACACAGCCGGCGGAATGTCGCCGGATATATTAAACAATATTTTTGAACCGTATTTCTCTACAAAAACACAAAAAGAAAAACACTCAAAACGGGGAAGAGGCTTAGCTATCGCCAAAGATTGCATAGAAAAAAGATGCGGAGGAACTATTGAAGTGAAATCCGAACACGGTAAGGGAACGACTTTCACAATAAGTTTGCCGCTGGAACATAAAGATGAGGATAGGGGGCTTGGAATAATATGCAAAGAGAAAGCAGATCTTAAAGCTAAAAAAATAGCTTATGAAAAAAATTTGCCTGAACTGCAGAAGAAACTTCAAGAAGAAGCATATGATGTAGGCGGTAAAGTCTTAGGACTAGATAGACTGAAAGAGTTTTCGAAAGAAATTGGTTTTGAAACTATTCCGACAGAAGTGCTGGTTATTAAATCTTTTTTCGATAAGTATATTGAAGCGAATAAAGAATTAATAATGGCAGGTGATATAATATTAGAAAAAAAAGATGAACTTATCGAACTTGTGAACCAAGTTGTGATTAAGCACAATGTTAAATCATGGGATTCGGGGATCATGGCCGAGGATGAGGATATGATCCAATTTTTCATGAGTATAGACATGCCTGATATGAAAGAACTATTTAGAGATTGGAGAATTTGCGGCAACGGGAAAGATGTGGTTGATATCGTGTTAATGTTCATTACTAATAAATTAACTATGCCTGAAGAATTAAATGACATGATCAATGCGAAATTAAAAGAACTGCCTGAAGCTTCCAAATATATTGCCAGAACCAGCGGAAGAAATGAAGACGGATTTTATAATAATCTTGCCGGAGAATATAGCTCAACCCCGTTTGAAAACAATGCTGCAGGGACAATTAATGCTCTGTTTAATGAATTTGTTTGGATTAATTGGTTAACTTTGAAGAAAAAAGTTTTAGGAGACGGGTGTGCTATCGCTATAGAACCTTATATGAATTTTGATTCAGGATTTATAGGATTTTCATCGCTCTATGGAATAACTACAGTTGAAACAGTTCTAGGCGGTGTTGAATATGCGACCGGTGGCAAGCTGGATAAACTTGAATGGATGAGTGATGAAAGAAGGGAGGGATCCCAAGATTTTGGAAAAGAGAACTCAATAGTTTTTGATTTCGATGGTGATGATATAGATTATACAAGAACATTTTATGATGTTCCCAAACATATGAGTTATAAGGGTGCAAAGGCGGTGTGGCCTTATGAAAAAGAGTTTTGGGAAAAATATTCTCATGTTGTAACATTGCCAGACGGGAGAACTGTCCGTTCTGCGATGACGATCGAAGAGCTTAAAGAGGTTAAAAGGGTATTACAAAAGTTGGAAGAAAAGCTTGGGTATCCTGTAGACATTGAAGGCGGATTTATTGACGGTAAGATGTATCTTGTTCAGGCTCGACCTGTTGTTGGGCTTGCATATGAACAAAGAACTGCGATCCCGAAAATAAATAATGAACTGATAGGGGAGCAATGTCTGTCCCTTGGTGCCATAGACTATACAGGACGTCTAGTATACAAGAAAGATGAACGTATGAGCCAAGATGAACTTGATAAGATCAAGGATTTGGGTGATTGTATAGTTGCTTGTAGGGAAATGAATATACTAACCAGAGCAAAAAATGTTCAAGTTGTTATTGATATGGAAAATGGTTCCCGATTAGCGCATGACACACAAATGGTTTATCCATACATAAAAAAAGAAAAAAGATCATATGTAGCGGGATTACTTTTAAAACATGTTCTTCCCGGCCTCGAGTACATAGAACAGGACGGCCTAAAAGTGAGTAAACACAAGGTAAGAGTGATATCCGACGGCATAAGAGCCAGAGTATATATTGTTCCTGAAGAGGAAGGTCATGAAATCCCGGAAAGCGTAAGTATAAAAGTAGCCGAAACTTATGAAAGCATGTGGAAGTATGTCGAAAAAGAATTCGATATCGATTCGAAAGTTTATAAGTTTTTTTTGGAGGCACAATCACCGGCACAGTGGGAAATGCATGCCCAGCTAAATAGGGAACAAGGGGTTAATGAGGAAGAGTATTGTATTAATTTTTCAAAATTATCAGATAAAGAATTATTGGATGAATACAATACCCTTGATCCCGATGAATATACAACAAATACTCTTGGACTCTCATTAGAAGATCTCACACATGATTATTTTTGCGGGCATGTTCTGCCTATTACAATAGCAAAGTATAATGGATATACTGATAGCCTTAAAGATTATACTGACCTATTTGATGGCGAGCCAGAACTAAAAGGAAGCTTTTTAAAGTCTGCATTACAGGCTGAAAAGGAAATATTATTATTCCGCGAATGGGCATACAGGCATTGGGATAGGGAAGAGTCCAAGGAACATGCTTCTGCGCGTAGAGTTGTTATGGAAAATATCGCGACACTGAAGAGCCTAGCCCGTAAAAACGACGATGAAATAACGGCTGAAGATAAGGAGTTCGTCCAGAAGGTAAATGAAAGATGCGGAATTTTGAATGATTTATCGATCTTTTGGGATCCGCCACAGAGTAAAACTTTTTATGATTCTGTTAATAAAGAATTTAGAAGCAAGACTTATACGATTTTGATCCAGATGGAAAGGATATACATGGAATCTTTAAAATATAATGATCTGAATGAATTCGCTGTTACTTCAGTCGAGGAAGTTGCAACATCATTTTTCTTGCATGAGATTAATCATCTTCTTTACTTTCTTCACTACGCAAATCTTTCAGCTTTAAGCATCGAAGACAGTGTTTTGAAAAACAGAGCCAATGAGCTTGTTGCGGAAAAGAATAGAGTTACGTCAGAAATGCCAGTATGGCAAACTATTTTGCAATCAAATAGTTTTGTAGATCAATCTCCCGAAATGATATTTGCAACGCTTGTTTTGTTTGAAAATTATATAAAAGACATTAAGAAAATATCAGAACAAGTTAATGAATTTGTTGTTAAAGTCAGCGGGGTATCAAGTAAAGAGTTCTTTGGATTAGGAGATAGAGAGGATATCGATTATGTTCTCGGCGAAAGTATCTATGCTCTTCTTAATTTCAGAGACTTGAAGAAACGTATTTTAGAGTCAGAATATATATTCGAGGTGGATATTAATGAGGGCATAAAAAAAGAGGTCGAGAAATACAATGAGGGAATAAAATATATAGCTGAGGTTCTCAGTGAACCAAAAGGGAGACAGGTTAAAATAGATCTTATGCTTGACGCTAAAGTTCCTATTGTTAGCGCAAATCCTGTAAGGATTTCTTATATATGGTCTAATCTCCTGGGTAATGCACTTGACGCTATTTCAGAGAGGAAAGAACAGGATACAGATCATAATGGAAAGATCACGATCAAGACTGGAATTGAAAAGATAAATGAAAAAGATTTTGTAGTAATAGAATTTAGTGATAACGGTAACGGTATCCCCGAAGATATGATAACAGCCCGCAGTATATTTGATAAAGGAAAGACAACAAAAAAGAACGGTTCAGGATTAGGATTATACCTTATTGATAGAAGTATCAGAGAAATGGGCGGTCATATCGATGTCACATCAGAAATCGGGAAAGGCACAACTTTTACTATAAAAATTCCGATAACAAAAAAAACAATAGGATTTGAAGCGAAAAAGCCATCGCCCGCTATCGGTAAGGTTTATGAGGTGCTCAGCGCGCGGTTGCTGGGCACAGAAGATTTGATAGAAGTTGATGTTATGGAGACAACTTCCGGTGAAAAAAGTACATTCAGGCTCAAAAAAAATAAAACTAGACCTCAGCAGAAGATGAATGAACGGTTTGAAGATGTTATTAATGCCTCACTGAAATATAAAGACATTTTGGAACAAATACTATCGCTGATACCTCAAAAAACTAAGATCCATACCTATAACTCGCCTCCTGAAGATCTTTTTGGGTTTGCATCATACGAGGGAAATATGGCCGCTTTATCGGTACAGCTCATAGACGATCCTGTCGCAGTATTTCATGAAATTGGAGAGTATCTGTTGCAATCGGGAATGTTAGAAATTAGTATTGCCGATTCAAAAATGCATATTGTTATTAACGAAGAAAAACATATTATTGATGTGAAAGACGTTATCAAGGAATTGGCCGAAGAAGGAGAAAAATGGGTCTTATGGTCTGAAAATAAAATGAATAGCTCAGATCAGGCGCACTACCGTCTGAGAATATTACAGCGGGTTTTATTCGGGTATCGTGACCGCAATTTGACAAGATATATAAGTGTTATAAGCGAGCTCGATCTTGAAGGAAAAAGAACCGTCGGGAAAACCTGGCATAAGATAAGAGCTATAGTTGATGCTGCAGGCAAGCTTGGTAAAAAAGCTACAAGATCAAATATTATAGATGAAACAGGACTCACTTCTTTTTCATATGATGATTTTATAA
>JADGBB010000056.1 GCA_015231715.1 Candidatus Omnitrophota bacterium | reverse complement strand
CAGGACGCAGCAATCTGACAATAAATGGATCCTTCCCAACTATTTTGGAAACAGCTATGGCCACAGTATCTGAATGTAGCCCCAAATTGTATAATGCGGTGGAAGCTGTTTTTAATGCCGGGAAAAGCGAGGTTCAATCTGAATTAACGAAAGAACAGAAAATTGACGCTATTCTTACCTCAATCAGGCCTGACTGGTTTAACGATGATGGCGATATAGACGTTGCTATATTTGAGAAGCATATAAGAAAAATAGCAAAGGAAAGAAATATTAATGTATTTATAAGGGAACGTGGATTTGTCGAAAACTTAAGAGATACATTCAATGATTTAATTGATTCAATTTTGTCGGGAAATATGGCAGATGCTAAATTGGATTTTTTTGATTTAATAACTTTTTATCATAATGGTTCTATCGATACACGTGCTAATGATTTGAGTAGCAGGCATATATCTTTGATGAAAAAAAGCATAATTACGCCCGTTATATCCTCATGCATAGCAGCAACTGTTGCCTTGATAATGGCTTTTTGCAAGGTTAATCCTTACCTCTTTCTTAGTGTTATTGCTATTGAAGGAGTATGGCTAATGGCTATAGGGCAAACGCATACACAAAGTTCTGATGATGAGTTAAATAAAACTTTAGGGCATGAACTATTCCATTTATATGTTGACGTAGCCCTTGATAAATTGGCGGAATATGACCTTATTAGACAGGATGAATTAATAGTAGCCAATCTTTTAGGAGAAGATTCCGGTGCGCATGATGCAGAATATCCTAACAGAGATACCATTATAAGAATAGAAAACAGAATAAAATTTGTAGCTCTAAATAGATCGGAGGCAAGCCCACGAAATAGAAATGAGGCAGACATTGAAGCTGAAAACGAACGGTTTGAGAGATTGCGGGAAAAAGTAAATATCAATGATTCCATGAATATGCTTTCAAGTAAATTATTTTCATCAAAGCTTGGCAGATATTTGAGGGTTATGACGTTTATGCATGAACATTTTCATAAATGGGCGGATAAAGGCCGGGGGCAGATTGATTTAGATAACGCTAAATATACAGCCCAAGGCGCTGAGAAAGGCGAAGGGTTTGAATATCCTGCATGGGTAGCATTAGCCGCTCCTTTAGGAATGATAAGTATACCTCTTGTATTATCAGGGATAACAGCGGCTGTATTCGGTATTTTGGGTATCGATATGTCTTATGCTATTCCGGTTGTAGCGGCAATAAATATTATTTTTTCACCGTTCCACATATCAGGATTTTATGATCTTTTCTCTCTAGATCCGTTATCCGACGGCCAGCAGGCTAGAGATTATATTAAAGGAAGAAAATCGGGGATAACAGAAGTTCGCACTTTGTCAGGATCTGATCAAAATTCACGTAAAGGTTTTTCATTAGAAGAGCTGGTTTATGCAATAGAGCATAGGACAAAAGAAAATACACTTGAATATTACAATAAAACAGGTATGGATAAAATATTGTCATCAAGTAATCCGGATAAAAAAACTGCCAGGTTAAACACTTATATAAGCCATATGGGTGTTGAAAACGAAAAGATGCTGACTGAACTTATAGCCAATGCGCAGGATGCTAGTATCGGTAAAAAGAAAGGCAGGAGATTTGGGAAAGCGTTTTTCCAGACATTTAATTTCTTGTATACAGGAGGAAACGAGGTAGTGGTAGAAACTTCAACAGACGGTAAAGAAGGAGTAAAAATATATTTTTGGCTGGACCCTGCAACTAAAAAAATAATGTTCAATTACGAAATGTTTTCTGCCGGAGAGATACAAAAAGGCACAATTGTCAGTCTAAAAGGAAATATCGCCGATAAAGTCGATAAATATAAAGAATATATAAGCAATAAGTTAAGAGTAAATGAATTATCCGAAATAAGGTGGGCGGACGGAGATGAAAAAAGGATAAATAATCCGGAAGAATATGTGCTGGTAAATACTCTTGAAAAAGCTATCGTACCCGGAGAAAACGAAGTTAAACCGATTAAAGTATTAGTGAACGATAACGGTGTAGTTATAGCCGATCAAGGCAAGGGCATGAGCATTAAGGATATTTTTGAAAAGCTATTGCTCCCTCAACCTGAAAAAGAAGAAGAGGCAATAAGCAAAACCATTGATTCAGAGATAACAAGAGAAACAAAATTATTCTATAAATCTGCTAATGAAAACGGCGTAGATCAAAAAAATTCTACTGTTACTTTGAATTTAAGCGGGTACGGCATTGAAGACATAATTATCAAAGATAAAATCGGTCTTATCAATGAGGTTATTCTTGCTTTCCCTCATGACACTGAAATAACCTCAGAAAAAAGTCATATCGCGCTTTCCGGAAAATTAACGGATTCAATAAAAGGTATGAAGATCCTAATAAATAAATTAACCGAACTTGATAGAAAAATACCTTTATCGGAAAGAGTCGGACTTATTAACGTTTTGGCTGAAGTAATAAAAATAAAACAAAAAAACGAGCAAAAAGGCCTTGTTCGGGGAGACGCTAAAACTGCTACGGATCTATTATGGTATTTGCAGTATAAGGTTAACGAGGTCGGATTAATAAAGCATATTAAAAAACAGGGTAAGGTGCTTCTGCCGAATGACAAAGGCTGGGAAAATATAAATGACACCGAAAATAAATTTATTTACATTGATAGATCATTTTATGATTTTGGCAGCAATTATCAGGAAATAGAAAAAGAAGGAATTATTGAAAAAATTGAATTGCCCCATGACCTTTCATACAAAGGAGAAAAATTAAAAGTATATATAGCGGCACTCAAAGATAATAAAAAAGGCACAAATGCCACAATGATGTTATTAGAAAACGACAATGTTGATAACATTTTGGTAATAGACAAAGATATTTACGAAAAGCATAAAGAAAAAGATATGGGTATTTTGGTCAAACGGATATTAACAGAAGTCGAAGACCAAATATTTTTAGAAAACAAAGCCGTTGTATCAGCAGAAACCTCCGACAAAAATTTTATCAAAGACTTTTTGGCTAAGATATCAAGTGTTTATAAAAAAACATCAACCTCAGTAAAGATAACAATGATAGGGGTCAGCGTAATCGTCACACCATTATTTTTAAAGTTGATGTGGAATGAAACAGCAGAGTTTGTAATTTGGAATGTTTCAACAGAAGTTATTGCAAATTCGATAGTGGGGTTAATGCTTTTTGGAGTAGGTGCGTTATTTTGTGTATTTGCGTGGGTATTTGTAATCGTTAATAAGAAATTTTTTAAGATGATCAAAGGCCTAGTAAAAGAAAATAGCGTTGAAATATCGGAAGATATTGAGTATTCAGGCTGGGGTGCTGATTTTGTAGGAGGAAAAACATCCGGCGAATTTGTTCAAAGATTTAAAAGAGAAGGTAAGATCGAGTTAAAAGAGCGTTCAAAAGCATACGGACAGATAAAAGGTCCGCTGAATAACGGGCTTGTATTCGATAAGATATTTACAGGGCTTGATAAGTCCGGTAATTTTGAGGATGAAATAAGTGTAAATAACAGTTTTATTTTAGGCACAAAAACAGGTCATCAAAACAAAGTTTCGTTTAAAGCAAATGTTGCACCGCAAGAAGAAATCGATTTATATCGGCGTCTTGACGGCAGTGACATTATTGATGTGAAAGTGAAAGCAGTCGGTAATAAATGGAAAAAGATACCGTTTCAGTATGAGAACGGAGTGCTCAGTATAGGTGATTATAAAGGAAAGATCGAAATATCGTATAAATTAGTGCTTTATTCCGAAAATATGGGTTTTAAAGCTAATGTTAGTTCTATTCCGAAATGGGAATTTGACGACATGCCGGCAGAATGGAGTGATGAGCTTGATATGATGAAGGATAAAAGTGATAATGAAAAAATAGAAAAAATAGAAGAAATAATAAACAAAAATTTTTCTTACGATAAAGAAAAGAGCATATGCAATATTGAAGGAAAAAGCTATATGTCACAAGCAATCGAATATCTTTCAAGGAAAGAGAAAATCCCATGTGTTTGCGGTTCATTAGCAGCGTATTATTATATACTGGCCAGATATGCAGGTCTGGAAATTGCGGTGTATCATCTGCCCGGTATTCATAAGGGTAAATTTTATAATGAAAAAGAATCCCACGCAAAAGTTCTAGTTAAAAACGGGCCAAAATGGGAAGATAAAGAAGTTACGGCTATGGTTGAATTTGTAAACGGAAGTACAGGATGGATAGGTGAAGAGGTCCATAGAAATAATGATGTAACAGATAAGAATCAGATAAGTATCATTGGAGAATATGATTATGATGAATTTGCCGGATTTCTATACAATGTGACACAAAAAAAATTATTTGGCAGTAAAGAAAGTATCATGCTTTTGACTAGGGACGGGGAGCTCGTAGCGGAATATACAATCCCTAAAAATTCTGCCTTTAAACCGGTTTTAGTTTATCAGGATAGAAATCAAGTAGCATTTTTATCCGGAACAGAAAAAGCCTATACTTTGTCTTTTGTTGTAAAGAAAAACGCGCCCAAAAAAATAAAAAATAAAGAAATAAAATTTTCTAGAAAAATGAATGAAGGTTATGGAAACGTTCTAAATTATTATTACGATAGCGGGAAAAAAGGAGTTAGTTTTTGTTTTATCGGACAAGAGTTCAATAATGGATACAAGCAAATATTTTTTGGCGGCGATAAAAAAATTAATACACACATATCTCCAAAATGCCTTGAGGGAAAACTATATTTTTTCAGTACCGAAGGGAATAAAATTTCAGTTTATGACGAAGATGGTAATGTCGTATCTTCAAAACAGGTTTCTGTGCCTTCAAATATGATCGAATAGGTTGTCTGCGTGGAAGCCGCCGGTTATTAGGATGGTGGGGGCGATCCCGTTGCTTTCTTTAGGTTGCGTGGAGTTCTTCGTTGGGCTGGGATCCTTCGTCGCTTTGCTCCTCAGGATGACGTTCGCCGTTCGACTTTCGCCTTTCGACAAATTATTTAAAAATGCTTCGTCGCGGGCGAAAGAGTATTTATAGAAATCTTCAATATTGTTTCGCCATGTATCAATTTTTTCTATTCCCTCGCTCAAGTTTATGCTTATTCCGTATTTAGGCGCTTCAGTCGCTATAAAGCTTTTATACCTCTCTATGCTATATGTCTCACGATTTACTTCACTGTATTCATTCCAATCTTTTCTTGAGATTGAAATATTGAAGATATTGCTTAGCATATTCAGATTGGTTGATATTGCATCCAGTTCTTTTTGTTCTTTGTTTTCGAATAGTGAATTTTTTATATTTTTTTCTAGTTCTTTAATTTCTTCAAAAACGGCTGACTTATCTATTTCGTTGTAGGCGTTTATGTATTCGATGTATTTTGTCAGTTCAGGATATGCCGTCAGATCGACTTTGAAATCTTTAGCTGTGTTTATTAGGTACGCATAATATTCTTCCTGTTTCATTTCGCTGTTCTTGAAAGATATTGTTTTTTTGGCTAGGTCTTCCATTGCGTATTTTGAAAGAGTAGTCTTGAACTCGTCTATTAGGTAACTTCTTTCGGCATCGGCGCGTTTGAAATTTATGAAGTTTTCGTTCGCTATTATTTCGTCGAGTTTGGCGATATTTGGCGTAGTTGGGGTCAGTCCCCTTCTTACCGATTGAACTCCGCTTTGGGGTCTGACCCCTTCGTTGCTGACCCCTTCGGCAATGCTGCTGTCGGCTCGGTCTGCTAGAAATACGACATAGTCTTTAAAATCCAGGTTGCCTTCTTTGTAGGCGGCTTGTTTTATGCTTATCTCCATGAGGGCCGGATTGAATATTTTTGTTTTTAGTTGTTTTATTGCGGAATTTAGTTCTTCAAGGTACGCGTCTCTTTCTTTTTGGTTCTCAAGAGAATTTCTGTATACTTTTAAGTTGTTTATGTATAGATCAACATCTTCAACTCCCCAGAGAGTGACTTTTTCGGGATTGTTTATTGCGTAATATTCGGCGCCGTTGACTAAACCCATTTTAACAAAATGATCTGCGGCTTTTTCTCTTTTTACTTTATCTTCTACGTTGGTGAAAATTGAAATGTCATAATCTTCGGCTCCGCCTTCGAGATTAAGAGTGTCTACTCCGTATTTGGTATTAACGTAATTGATGATCTCGGAAATTTGTTTTTGACAAGAGTAGTTGCAGTGGGCGTCTTGGATGTGGATTACTAGTTGTTTGGAGTTGGGCTGAGATCCTTCGCTGTCGCTCAGGATGACGGTGGGTGCTTTTGGTTCGACGTTCGGTACTTCAGGGTTGACGTTTGGGGATTGCCATGAATCTTTTATAGTTCCTAGGGTTTCGGGAAGTTCGAAAGAATTTATATCAAGCGGCCTTACGCTAGAATCTTGAACCGAGTAATCGGCAACGGGCAGAGAGGAACTAGCTGCTAGATCTCTATCCGATACTCGCTCTACGCTATATGCTAAATCAAAACAATTTGTACATAAAAAGGCACTCACTGTAATGATCGATATAGTCTTTAATATTATTCTTTTCATTTCCGGCAACCCATCCTTCTTTCGCCCTATCGGCTCAAGAAACGTCGGCTTTGCGTCCCCCTCTCACGAGAGGTTTGCCTTTTTCGGTTTAATATATACACCACAACGGCCATATATATACTTATAGTATACAATCACTTCGAGAGAATGCAACTTTTTAATGTCTCAATTAATGGTATTTAAAAATTTGTTATTCTATGGTAACAGTTCAGTTGTCTTAAGTTGAAAAAATCGCAAACCGCAGTCATTGCGAGCGCAGCGAAGCAATCTATGTTTATTTTTATAAAGATTGCTTCGGGCGCTATCGCGCCCTCGCAATGACGGTTTGAAACGATTTTACTTTTTATAACTGAACTATTACATTCTATGAGATAAATGAGCTGACTCTGCCGTTAGATTCCAAAGAATTGAAGGCAAATTTCGCCTTGATCCACGAAAGGGTTTTCGTATGATAAAAAAACACATGGGTAGGGTCATTACTGTAATGCCAATTTTTAAAATCAGTATTTTCCGAATATAGTTCGGTCATGCAGAACAACGCTCCGCCGGGATTTAAGAGATCTCTTAACCGCTCAAAATCTTTAGCTGGCGAATTAAAATGTTCGATAACCTCGCAGCAAATAATAAAATCATATTTCTTTTTTAAAGCCTCGCGATTATCGCAGAAATATGGATCATATAATTCAACGGAATACCCTTTATTTTTTAGCATTTCAGCAACAACCGGACCCGGACCACAGCCGTAATCCAAACCTTTATGCATAGGAGTATATCTATTTAGAATTTCTAAAACAATAGGTTCAACAAACTTCCTGTACCCCGGATCATTAACATCATTGTTATGTTTTTCATACCTCTTTTTCTC
>JADGBB010000055.1:3710-7719 GCA_015231715.1 Candidatus Omnitrophota bacterium | reverse complement strand
ATAGTCCCGGACTCTATCTTTGACACATTCAATAGATCCCCTGCAAGTTGTCTGATAAAAATTGATACATCTAAGACCTTTGATAGTATTACTTTCTGCTTCTCTGTAAGGTTTTCATTCATTCCTTCTAAAATATTAGAAACATACATAGTAATAACAGTCAGAGATGAAGGAGCAGGGATAAAAGATGAACATTTGAAAAGTGTTTTTGAGCCGTATAATATTGGAGAACAAAAGATAATAAACAAAGAACAAGGAGCAGGGCTGGGGCTATACATTGTAAAAAGTATAGTCCGAGCTCATGGCGGGAATATTGATATTGAAAGCAAATTGGGAAAAGGGACAAAAATATCAATTAAAATTCCTATAGGTTGAAAATACTAAAGGGGGGAAAATGACTACTAAAGAACTTATACAAAAAGCCGAACAGTTGAAACAGCCTTCAAGCGAGGCAGCGCATGAGTATAGATCCAAACAAGGTGATATGCTGGCAGATCTAAATGATGACATTTTCAAAGATGAAAATATTTTTGAAATGATCGGCGGAGCAGAGAACAAAGAAATGGCTGAAAAAAATCATTCGAATCATTTAAAGTTCATGTATTCTGTTTTTATTGCTTTTGATCCGGCTGTTTTAGTTCATACGGTTCTTTGGGTTTACAGGTCATATATTTCCCATGGGATAAAGCCCGAATACTGGACATTACAAATACCTTCTTGGATAGGAATAATCAACAGTAAATTATCAATAAAAACCGCGGATGAAATAGTCCCTTTTTATAAATTTCTTATGGATAATCATGAAAATTTTATGGAGTTAAAAGATGGAGAATAAAAGAATATTAGCAATAGACGATGATGAGGGGATAAGAGAATCAGTAAAAGATGCCCTAGAGTCTAAAGGGTTTTCTGTCGACACTGCTTCTTATGGTAAGGAAGCAGTTAAAATGATTGAAAACAACAAATATAATATAATTTTTGTTGATTACAACCTGCCGGATATGAACGGAGTAGAAGTTTGCAAACAAATTCATGGTATTGATGGAGGCGCGGTTAAGGTGTTTATGACAGGTTCCTTTGAAGAGGGAGCAGATATTAATAGCCGAGAAATCGCTTTTGAATCTTTTGGGGGAGAAATACATTATCTTTACAAGCCTTTCATAAGAGGCGAGCTTTTGGAGATAGTGGAAAAAATATTATCAAGGTAGAAGGAGAACTTATGGATATGAGAATAAGGAAAGAATATGAGAATATTTTAATTAATATCTTAAACCATAACGATTTCGAATCCTCGGCTAGGGTTGTTTTCGAATCTTGTAAAAAGCTTACGGGAGCTACTGCGGGATATGTTGCCTTGTTGAGTGAAGACGGTTCAGAGAATAAGGTTTTGTTTCTGGATGACGGCGGGAGGGAATGTACGGTAGATCAGAATTTGCCGATGCCTATCCGGGGATTAAGGAGCGAGTCGTACAAGCATAAAAAAGCTGTTTATGATAATGATTTTCACAATAGCGAATGGATGAAATTTATGCCAAAGGGGCATGTAAGACTTGATAATGTTATGTTTGCGCCTTTGATAATAGACGATAAAGCTGTCGGACTTATTGGCGTATCCAATAAAGACGGTGATTTTACGGATAAAGATGCTGAAGTGGCCACTACTCTCGGAACCTTGGCTGCTATAGCTTTAAAGAACTCAATGAAGGTGAAAGAAATCAAAGAAAAAGAAGAAAAGCTGAACATGAAAGTGGAAGAGCTTATGAAATCTAATAAGTGTATGATGGGAAGAGAAAAAAAGATCCTTGAACTAAAAAAGAAAATTAACGAATTATACGAACAAATCGGTAAAGAACCGCCATATTTATCAGCAAAATAGACAAGGAGAATTATTTTAAAATATTATGAAGAAAGTTATATTATTGAGTTTCTTAATTTTTTTTGTTACAGGGCCGATTAATAATTTATTTGCAGAACAAGAAAGCGGCTATAATGTTTTGTTTATTGGCAACAGCTTAACGTCTGAAAATAATCTTCCCGGAATGGTTGAAGAGTTGGCTATAGCGCGCGGCCGTGTTTTAAGGATAAATGCTAATACCTCTGACGGGTGTACGCTGAAGAAGCATGCATTAGATCAGTCTCTATTAAAAAAAATAACAAAAGGAAAGTGGGATTTTGTGATTCTGCAGGAACAGAGTCAGATAACCGGGCTTTCTCAGGAGAGCCTTAAAAAAGATGTTTATCCGTATGCAAAAAAATTGATCGATGATATTCGGACAGATAATCCAAATGCACAGGTCATTTTATATATGACAATGGCACGAAAAAACGGAGATCAAGACAATCTCGATGTTTCCGATGAATTGGGAACATACGAAGGAATGCAGAAACGGGTTATTCAAAGCTACAATATAATGGGACAAGAAAATCAATCTATTATAGCACCAATCGGTGAAGTTTGGGGATATGTGCGGAGCACAGAACCGGAGATGGAATTATATGCGGATTATGTTCATCCGAATAAAACAGGAGCCTATTTAGCCGCATGTGTACTGTATAAAGTCATGTTTCATGAGAACACAGTAGGACTCCCTGTGCTTAAAGGCGTAACACAACAAGACGCAGATAAAATTCAAAAGATTACAGATGAAATGGTTTCACTTGTGTGTTCGGGAAATGCAGGACCCGAAAAAATTTTCAAAACGAGTTATGAGTGTCTGGATAAGGACGGAAAATTGAGATGGCAGGCTAATACCGATATAAAGGAAATGGGGAACGACATTTTTATTATTAAAGAACAAGGGGAAGGTGTTTATTCCGGGTTTGAATCAAAGATATCATGGGTAGAGGAGATGGAAATCCTGAGCGATGAGGGTATTGTCAGACCTTTGAAATCGGAAAAACATATTTTTGACGAAAAAAATAAATTAATTGCAGTAAAAATGCAAGAGTATGATTTTAAAAATAATGTCGTTACATGCTTACAGGAGTGGCCGGGAAACGGGACTAAAATAAAACGACAATATAAATTCACTAAAGATATTACAAATCGTCTTCTCTTGGGTCTTTACATACAGAAATTTATCGAAAAAGGTGGAACCCGAAAAAAAATACAGATGATAAGCGACGAACCGGCGATTTACAACATAGAACTTATAATCGAGGGGAAAGAAAAAATAAATGTGAACGGCATGGAAAGATCAGCGTATAAGTTGTGTCTTGATCCTAATCTTGGGATGTTTAATATTGCTAAAATTTTTATTCCCAAAGCCTATGTATGGCATTCATCCAATCCCGGATTTGAATGGCTTAGATTTAAAGGATTAGAGGGAAGTATAAGTTCTCCGACGGTGGAGATAAACACGCTGGAGTGAAGCCATGAGAAAACAACTGATTCCGGAAAAATTTCTATCCGATTACAGTAAAGAGCTTAGTCGTATATTTTCAGTCAGAATAAACCTTTTTTGCTATATAGCAATTTGCGCGTTTACTTTTGAGGTGCTTTTAGGTTTTGTTTTTTTTAGACGGCTCATAGGGATAAAAGACCTACCCGGAATAATAGGGGGGATATTCTTTTCCGTAGTATTGCTTTTGACTGGGCGGCTCGTTCGTTCTCTTCGGGCGCAGAAGTTGAGGGCTTTCTTTTTTAGCATGCTCCTTGTTCTGATATCAATATTAGCCGCAAGTGCCCATCCTGAGGTGATGTTATACATGGGTATCGGGTTGGTCCTTTTTGCTTTTTTCCCCAGCGTACTTCTTTTGCCGTGGAATTGGGTTGAAACGGTCGGGATAGGGGTGTTCGCTTTAGTCAATTTTATATGGATATATTTTTTAACCGGAACATTTGTGACCACTGAGATATTTGCGATAAATATCATATTGCTGAGTGTATCAACCTTAATTAGTGCTCTGGTCAAAAAAAGTGAGGAAGTATTAAGGCTGAATGATTTTGTTTCAAGGAAAGAACTGGAAGAGAAAAATTCTGTTATGGCAAAAGAACTGGAACTGGCAA
>JADGBB010000055.1:0-3656 GCA_015231715.1 Candidatus Omnitrophota bacterium | reverse complement strand
ACTGATTTGGTTGATATAGCTGTTTCGTATAAACCGGTTTTTTACATGGGCGGAGATTATGCCAAATTTCATTTTATAGGCGAGAAAAAGCTGATATTTGTACTTGCCGATGTAACTGGACACGGGGTATCGGCGGCGCTTATTGTCAATCGGATCCACATCGCAATAGAACGGCTGATCAGAGAGGAAATACAGCCGGGAGAGTTACTTAAACAGCTGGAAGAAGTCATCAGCAGGGATTTTGGACAGATGGGTATCTTTCTGACGGCGTTTTGCGGATTGATTGATTTTTCCGAGAAAAGGTTAATATATTCCAATCACGGACATCCGCCGCAGATATTGTTGCAGTCCTCGGATAATAGCATTGTTCTGATGAAATCTCAGACGTTTCTGATGGGTGTAGGCTTGGAAGAAGATAGTGTCTATCACAACGATATTTCTTTTGAGGAAGGTGACAGAATTATACTGTTTACTGATGGAATAACAGAAGCGCGAAATGAAAAGGGCGAGATGTTTGGTCAAGAACGCTTAGAGAAATTTTCTAGGCATAATGCCGGACTTGACGTAGTTCAGTTTAACAATAAGATGCTGGAGGAGATCGAATGTTTTCAAAAAGGGCAGCAGGAAGACGATATTTTTCTTCTGACCATACAAAATAAGTGAAGGAATGTGATATGGTAATTATCGGAATATTTATTTTGGCATTAGGGACCTTTGTTGCTATCTTGTTTAATCGCCTTGTCAGAAACAGAGAACTCATGCGAGAAGCTTGGAGCGGAATAGATGTGCAGTTAAAAAGAAGGCACGACCTGATCCCGAATATTATAGATACGGTCAAGGGATATGCATTGCATGAGAGCAAAGTTCTGGAAAAGTTAACGGAACTGCGTTCTAAAGCTACAAAGATCCCGGATGGAAAAGAAAAAAGTGATTTAGAAAATAACATTGCCGGTGCGCTAAAGACTATGTTTATACTAATTGAGGCCTATCCCGATCTGAAAGCGGACAAAAGTTATCTTGAGCTACAGAATAACCTTATAGAAATAGAGGACCAGCTTCAATTAGCGCGAAGGTATTACAATGGTACCGTCCGCAATTACAATATACTTATACAATCTTTTCCAAGCAATATAATTGCGCGAACATTTAATTATAAGGAAGCTGTATTTTTTGAGATTAAATACGCCACTGAAAGGAAAGTGCCGGATGTACATTTCGAAAATTAAAAAAATATTCCTTGTTCTCTTTGTTATGTTTGCTGCGGCTGTAACGGTCAATGGCCAAGCTAATGAGCGGATCCTTTCTTTTCATAGCGATATAGAAGTAGAGCAAGACGGCTCGATGATAGTGACAGAAACCATCAAGGTTGTAAGTGCCGGCTATCAGATAATTCATGGGATCTATCGGGATTTTCCTACAAAATATACATATAAAATGGGAAGTACCTATCAAGTCGATTTTAATGTAGTCAAAGTTTTGCGGGATGGGGAGACAGAAAGTTTTCATTTTCAAAATATGAGTAACGGAAAACGCGTTTACATAGGAAAGAAAAATTATTTGTTATCTCCCGGAGAGTATACATATACACTTACATACACAACAAACAGACAGCTTGGATTTTTTGAGAAACATGATGAGCTGTATTGGAATGTCACGGGTAATAGATGGGAGTTTCCTATCGATGAGGCTTCAGCGACAGTCAAGCTTCCAAATGGCGCATCGGCTGAAATCCTTAATGTAGCAGGCTATACGGGGCGCGTTGGCTCTAAAGAGAAGAGTCTCTTGATTTCGAGAGATAACTCAGGCAATGCTATCTTTACTGCTACTAGAAAACTATTGCCATGGGAAGGTCTTACTATTGTTGTTTCTTGGCCGAAGGGGTATGTAGCTGAACCGACAAATGCCGCAAGAACAAAATATTTTATGAAAGACAATTCCGGCATTATTGTTGGGGGCATTGGTCTTGTCATTCTATTTGCTTATTACATAATTGTATGGGCATCTGTCGGGAAAGACCCGGCTAAGGGACCGATCATTCCTCTTTATAACCCGCCGGCAAAATTATCTCCTGCGGCTATGCGCTATATCTTAAGGATGAGCTATGATGAAAAAACATTCACCTCTGCTATTATCAACATGGCGGTTAACGGGTATCTTACGATTGATGAACAGCATGGAGTTTATACTATCACTAAAACCGGCATTAAAGAGCCTGTTCTATCCGTTGAGGAGGCGGCTCTTGCTAAAAAGCTTTTTAAATCGAAGAAGATCATAAAATTAAAAAACGAAAATCATGAAAGAATAGCCGACGCTATAGCGAATATCAAAAATTCACTAAAAGAAAATTTTGAAAAGGATTATTTTTTTACCAACCTAAAGTTTTTTGCTCCGGGAGTAGTTTTTGCGGTAATTATTTCAGTTGTATGCGCTGGAATGTACTATAGAGGGGAAAAGCAAGAATCATTTTTTATAACTATATGGCTGACAGTATGGAGTTTTGGAGTAACAGCAATGATGCAGAGGGTTTTTTCTAGATGGAAAAGTTTTATATTCGCCGGAAACAATAAGATATATTCTTTAAGAGGAGCTTTATATGCAACCATTATAATTCTTCCATTTCTGGCCGGTGAGATTTTTGGAATTTATCTATTTATTGAAATTACTTCAATATCAGCCGCCGTCATAATGGCAATATCTGTTCTTATGAGTTTATTGTTTTATTATCTACTCAAAGCACCGACTATAAATGGAAGAAAAATAATGGATCAGATAGAAGGGTTCAGGATGTATCTTTCCGTCGCGGAAAAGGAACGCCTTAATTTGCTGAATCCACCTCATGAGACACCAGAACTTTTTGAGAGATATTTGCCGTACGCGCTTGCTCTAGATGTTGAGCAGGCCTGGTCCCAAAGATTCTCGGATGTATTAGCGCATGCCGCAGAAGGAGGGGAAAAATATTATCCCTTGTGGTATTCCGGCAGGGCATGGAATATTTCTCGAACCGCAGCTTTTGCAGCAAGCTTAGATAGTACCTTTTCAAATGCGATATCTTCATCTTCGACCGCACCAGGCTCAAGCTCAGGATTCGGCGGCGGCGGATCTTCCGGAGGTGGCGGAGGAGGCGGCGGAGGAGGCGGATGGTAATGAAGGAATGTGCCTAAGGGAGAGTTAGAAAGGCTGGATATGTTAACTAAATTATACGAACAGATAATAAAACAATATGCACTTAATCCTAATGGGATCCATGGGGTAGAGCATTGGAAGAGAGTCAAGGATCACGGGTTACATCTTGCCAAAGAAACCGGTGCTAAGGCTCATATAGTTGAGTTGTTCGCGCTGTTACATGATTCACATCGGCTTACCGAAGGAACAGACAATGAGCACGGCAAACGTGCGGCAGAATTTGCAGTAAAGATGAACGGCATATATTTTAACATATCCGAAGAAGATCTAGATATACTCTGTGTAGCCTGCAAAGGACATACTACTGAGTTAACACATCACGATGTAACGGTACAAACCTGCTGGGATGCCGACAGGCTAGACCTATGGCGAATAGAGGTAACCCCAGATCCTAAATTCTTATCAACACAAGCCATATAGTTATAAAAAATGATTCTTGCTTTTCCCCTCTATAGTACATTCCAGCGCATACA
>JADGBB010000054.1 GCA_015231715.1 Candidatus Omnitrophota bacterium | reverse complement strand
TCTTTTTTTTCTTTCTCTCAATCTAAAAAATTTAACTAATGGGTCAACATATGACTCATTTGTATTTATCTCTATGACATCGACTCCCGCGGATTTGAATATATCTTTTACTTTTTCCTGAACTTCATGTGATCCTTTATTATAAAATTTTTGTATTCTTGGGTTTGAAGTGTCTAGAACAAAATTTTTCCCGGTTTCAGCGTCATGCACGTTTATGATGCCTACATCCGGAATACTTTCTTCCGCGGGATCCTTGACTCTTACAGCAATAACATCATGTCTGGAATTAGCTGCTGATAACGTTTTTTTAAAATCTCCCGCGATAAAATCCGAAACGATAAAAACTACCGCGCGCCTTTTTACAACCGTATTTAAATAATTCAATGCTTGATTAATATCTGTACCGATACCTTTAGGCTCATTATAAAGCGATTCTCTTATAACTCTAAGAACGTGTTTAACGCCTTTTCGCGCGGGTATGAATTCTTCAACCCGGTCCGTAAAAGTTATCATGCCGACTTTGTCATTGTTATTTATAGCCGAAAAAGCTATCGCGGAACAAAGTTCTGCCGCCGTATCTCTTTTTAAACGCGTTCTTGTTCCGAAACGGCAAGAGCTTGATACATCTAAAAGAAAAATTATTGTGAGTTCCCTTTCTTCAATGAATTTTTTAACAAAAGGATGTCCCATGCGGGCTGTAACGTTCCAGTCTATAGACCTGATCTCGTCTCCCGGGTTATATTCACGGACCTCGTTGAATTCCATGCCTGAACCTTTAAAAACGCTTTGGTATCGGCCGGCGAAGACGTCCATGACTTTGCGGGTCGTCGTGATCTGTATCTTTCGAACTTTCTTTAAAACTTCTTTTGGGATCATACCCACTACCTCAAATTTGTTTGCCGACAAGGGAAATTTTCGGGTCCTGCCGCCGTTCCAACTTTGTGTGTTTTATAAAAACACACAAAGTTTACACCGCGTCACCCCAAAATTTCTTCGACATATCGATTTTATATTTCATTTCTGAGTAGTTACTCCTCAAAATTCACTCATTCATATTGTTCTTAAATCCTAAGCTACCCCTTCGCCCTTCAACTTTCGACTTTCGCACGTTCGACTTTCGTCCGTCTGTCTTTTACGGCACCTCTACTTCGTCGAATATTCGTTTTACTAGGTCTTCCGATGTTTTTTCTTCGGCTTCCGCTTCGTAGCTGGCTATTACTCTGTGTCTTAGGACATCGGGGCCTATGGATTTTATGTCTTGAGGCGTTACATATCCTCTTCTTTTTATAAATGCGTATGCTTTTGCAGCTAGTGCCAGGTTTATTGTCGCTCTTGGAGAAGCGCCGAACTCTATTAGATCTTCCAGCTCAGCCATGCCGTAATCTTTTGGATTTCTTGTCGCGAAGACTATGTCTACTATATATTTTTCTATTTTTTCGTCCATATAAATATCATTGACCATTTTTCTTGCTTCTAGTATTTTTGCCGGTGTTACTACAGATCTGATATCAAGTTTTTTATCTGTTTTGGCCATGCTTTGAAGTATTTTTCTTTCTTCTTCTTTTGTTGGATAGCCTATTTTTACTTTAAGCATGAACCTGTCTACCTGCGCTTCAGGCAAAGGATATGTTCCTTCCTGTTCTATGGGGTTTTGTGTCGCTAGAACCAAAAAAGGTTCATCAAGTTTAAATGTTTCGTGTCCTATTGTTACCTGTTTTTCCTGCATAGCTTCAAGTAAAGCGCTTTGAACTTTAGCGGGAGCCCTATTTATTTCATCGGCGAGAATTATGTTCGAGAATATCGGCCCTTTCTTTGTAGTAAAGTTCCCGTCTTTAGGATTATAAACAAGCGTTCCGATAAGGTCGGCAGGTAAAAGATCAGGTGTAAACTGCAGTCTTTGAAAACCTGTGCTGATAGCCATAGCCAGAACTTTTACGGATAGGGTTTTCGCAAGACCCGGTACACCTTCGATCAAGACATGTCCGTTAGCCAAAAGCCCTACCAAAAGCCTTTCGATCAGATAATCCTGGCCAATTATAACTTTTCTTATTTCCGCTAAAAGTTCATCAATAAACAAACTTTCTCTCTGAACCTTTTCATTTATAGCTGTTATTCCTTCAGACATTTTACTACCTCCTTAATATGTTCCTTTATTACTTAAACCCTTCCAGTAGCTTAAAAGTTCCCTGCATTCTTTTTTCATTGTAGCGTTTATCAATTCTACTTTAAGATCTCCCAATTTTTTTAATGTTTCGTTCGAGACCGCGAGTTCATTGAATCCAAGCTTTGCGACATCTTCTATAGTTGTACCAAAATAAATTTTATCTATCTTTGCCCAATGTATTGCTGAAAAACACATAGGGCAAGGTTCAGTTGTGGAATATATTGAGCATCCGGAAAGATCAAAATTTTTTAATTTGCGGCTGGCTTCACTGATAGCGTTCATCTCTGCATGCTTGGTAGGATCCTTAGTCAATAAAACGGTGTTATGTGCTTTAGCTATTATCTCATCGCCCTTAACTATAACGGCTCCAAAGGGCCCGCCGTGAAAACTATCTATTCCTTTTTTAGCTTCTTCAATAGCCAATATCATGTATTCGATCATACCGGACTCCTCAATCTCTAAAACTATCGTTACTTTCACCCATTGATTCGCGGCTTATAAGATAGAACTTTTTACTGAACTCCCATTTTTCAAATATTTCAGGCTCTCCTTCTAAAGCTTCTTTCAAGGATCTTTGAAATATCAGCTCTTTTGTATCTTTTCCCATTTCACCTAAAAGCTGCATAGAAAAAATATCTTCAGTAGTGTATGTACCGTAGATGGTAAAATTCCTGCCCATATAAAAATCCGGCAGGTTCTTGGGATAAATACCTTTCATGTCCAAACCGTTTAGGCGGTATCTGACATTTGTAAGGATTGGATCGTTGATCTCTTTAAACAGATTTATTAATTCCTTTTGTATCACAAAGTTTCTCTCAGCAAACTTTGTGAATCCTCTATTCTGATAAGCTATAAAATCTAAGAGATATTTGTTGATCCTGTTGCCTCCGGCGAAACAAAAAATACTTCTTTCCATATTGTTTCTTTTAGTTATTTCTTGTATTATTTGTTTAGAATCCATTTCACCGGTAGTCGGCCTGCCGTCTGTTATAAGCAGTATGTACGAAGGATTCATTCCGGGTTCTTCTTTTACGATCTTCAAAAGAGCCTGCTCCACATCTGTCTGTCCAACAGCCTCAAGTTCCCGCACGAATATTTCGGCATCTAATAAAGCCTTATCTGTGACCTTTACGGAGCTCGGACTGAATTTAACAAGGTCTCCACGGAAAGCAACAATATTAAATCTGTCGGATTTTGAAAGCATCCATAAACAATCCACTATCCCTTTTTTTACATATTCAAGTTTTTCTTGTGTCATGCTTTTAGATGAATCGATCAGAAATATAATTTCTTTAGGCATTGATCCCAAAGAAGCCGGGTCTTTCGCAGAGATCTCTATTTTAAAATATTTATCTTTACCGCCTGCATTTGAAAATTTTGACACTTGAATATTAAGAAAAGAACTCATATCCTTGTATTCTTTAATTCTTTTGTAGTTATCGGCTTTTCTTTTATTGTATACTTCTTTGGATCCACCGGTAAGGTTTCTCTTTAATATGTTTTTAAGTCCCGTTACGGGAACTGTCATCCTCATGCTCTTGTCTGCCGGATCACCTTTAATATCAGCTGTAACAATATTTATCCTGTCGGCATCGGCAGTTACTATTTCTTCTTTAGAATAGTATGGTTCGGTCAAAGATCTTTCATCCGGGGCATAATCATTTTTTTCTTTACTGCTCAATGAATCAAGTATTTCTTTGTTCATTGAACTTTCTTGTTTTTTTCGAAGGTCTACTTCATCCAGCTTGATATCTTCTTTTACAGGGGTCTTATCTTTATGCAGACTCTCGAACTCCATCTTATCAAGAACCGCGCCTGCGTCTTCCTGCAAACCGCCTGAAGTTTTTATTTCGGGGATCTCTTTCTTAGAGCTTTCAAAAAGTTTAACTATTTCTTTATCATCAACCACCCGGTTAATTTTAAAAAGTCGCATAGTTTCATCTTCTATGCCTTTAATGCCGGAAAGCTTCATAAAATTAGATGAAACAAAAAAGACCAAATGTGTTATAACCGAAATAATAACGGCCAATAAAAGTATAGTTTTTGTTCTATCGTTCATATCTGTTCTTTTTGGGTTGTTTTATATTTGCCATCGGGAAATTTTCCCTCAAGCTCTTTATATATTTCCACTGCTTTTTCTCTATTACCTGCATTCTCATAAGATTTTGCTGCTTTAAACAATGCTTCTTCTTCCATCAATGAATCCTGAAATAAAATTGCTACCATCAAATAAGATTTTGCGGCTTCAATGTAATCGCCTTTTTTGCTTTTTGCTTCCCCTATCCCCATTCTAGCTTCAGCGCTAACTGCATTGCTTGCGCTATCGGCTAAAGCTTTTTCAAAAGCCCTTATAGCGAAATCGTGATTATTGAGAAATAAATATGATTTACCTAATGAAAGCGAAGCTTTTTCTAAATATGGATGCTGAATGTCTTTAGACAATAGCTCTTTTAGCGATGTAATAGCTTCAAGCGCATTTCCAAGTTTTCTGTTATTCTCGCTCATCATATACAATGACACTGTACCTGCTATGCTGTCAGGGTACTTATTAGCCAGCTGTTCAAGTATAAATTGTGAATCGGTAGCAGCTTCTTTATCAAAATAATGTTCGGCCGCCCATAAATATACTTTTTCAGGCAATAAATACTCAGGGAACTTTTTCATCAGTTCCAAATATTCACTGGCGGCAAGATCATATTCTTTATTTTCAAAATGCATATAACCAATAGTTTCCAAAGCTTTAGGAGCGTATTCACTATCACTTTCGGAAATAGTTTTAAAGCATTCTAAAGCTTTGCCGGTTTCTCCTATAGCCTTATACGATTTAGCAAGCCAATACTTAACAAAAGGCAAACGGACAGAAGAGCTATACATCAAAGCGAAAGATTCGTATAACGGTATAAGTTTAGTATAATCTTTTTGCTTAATGTAAATATTTCCCAGTTCAAACTGCACTAGCTCTTTATTTGTATCTTCTTTTTTTGACTCTAAAAATTTTATATAGGCTTTTTCGGCTGTTTCCAGATCTCCTGACTTAATGTTGTTTCTACCCAGCATAATAAGCGAAAAATTAATTCTTTCATCATCAGGATATGCGTTAATGAATGTGTTTAAAACACGGGAGGCATTCACGGTATCGTTATTTTTATCGTATATCGACGCAAGTTCATATAAAGAATCTTTGTAAAAAGAACTGTCTTTATGATCGGCGATTATTGTTTCAAAAGTTTTAACAGCATTTTCAGTATCACTTGTTTTATCAAATGCTCTTGCTCTAATAAACAGGATCTCAGGAGTTCCGTTTATTTCACCCCTCTCTTTTTCCAGGGAAAATAATTTTTCGTATTTACCTGATTCATAAAGCGACCAAAGCATATTAGCATAAGACCTCTCTTTAATTTCTTCGTCATCAGCCATATCAACTACATTTTTAAATTCATCAAAAGCCTCATCGAATTTATTTTGCTTATACAAAGTGTTTCCTAAAATAAAATGTATTTTGCTTTTTACGATAACGTTTTGAACCTTATCAAAATATTTTTTATACAAGCTTTCCGTTTGTTCTGCCGAGTTTTGCTTGTATTCAAGATGGATAAAATCTAAAAGCGCATTTTCCGATATTTCATCAAACTGCACCCTCTCAAGAAGACCTGAATATATTTTTCTTGCTTCATCAACTTCACCTTTATCACTTAATAATTCCGCAAGATCTATTAAAGCTTTGTTTTTTATTTTTTCATTTTCCGCGATCAATATTACTTTTCTATAAGCCTCTATAGCATTATCCTTTTCACCCTGAATAGTGTACGCTCTGGCTAAGGTTGTATAGGCAAACTGCAAGTACTCCCCCTGCGTGCCCAAGGCAATAAGCTCATTAAAATTTTTAATAGCATCTGCTGTTTTTCCTTCTTTAAATTCTATCTCCGCCAAATAGTAAATTATACCGCCTAATAATTCATCCGTTTTTTCTAAAGACTTATACAATAAATCAAGTTCGGACCTTGCATTTTTAAGATCTTCCGAAATGAACAAGGCTTGAGCCAATCTAAACGAAGCACTTTTCAATAGACTGCTATTCGGAAAATCATTTTTAAAAGCCCTTAATTTTAGTATCGCTTTTTCATTATCCCCGTCATAAAAATAAGCCTCGGCACATCTTATCGAAGCATCTTCAATTAATTCACTTTTCGGATACTCTTTAATAAATGTCTCATATTCGCCGGAAGCCATATCAAACATCCCTCTAGACAATAGCCCATTAGCAAAATCAAACTGCTCAACCTCTGCCTTATCAACAACTAATTTCTCCTCAGCAAAAGCAAATGTAGAAATAATCGCCACTCCAAGGAATATCAACATCGCCCTAGGCCACATTATCGCTTCTCCTCATTCATGGTCGCGAACGAAACATTCCATATCCCGCGCGAAGCACAAATATCAAGCACCTTAATTATGTTCTTATGCCGAGTCTCCCTGTCGCCCCTAATAATAACAGGCTGATTGCTGTAAAGCTCCGTGACCCTTGCAAGCATTTTATCAAGATCATCAAAACTCAATGTTCTCTGATTGACAACAACCGTGCCGTCTTCCCGAACGTTTATGATAATTTCACCGGGCGTTCTTTGTGTGTCTTTAGCTTCTTTTGACACAGGCACTGTTATATCTATTTCAGTCTCAAGCTCTTGAAATATAAAAGCCGACATAAAAAATATGAGAAGTAAAAAAACAATGTCAATGAGCGGCGCCATCTGAACTTTAGGCGCATGATCAATATAATCTTTTTTTAGAAGTGTTAGATCCATATCACTTTTTCCTTTGTGTTACTAGTTTTAATATTTCATTAGATACATGTTCGACTCCCGAGGAAATAGTTTCGACTACACCCCTGAAATATGCGTAAAATATCATCGCAGGTATCGCCAAAATAAGCCCGCCGGCAGTTGTGATCATAGCCTTTGATATTCCGCTTGCCAAAAGTATAGGCTTAACGGCTCCTGTCTGAAAAGCAATAACATTAAACGCCTGTATCATTCCCAGTACCGTTCCCAGCAAACCGACCATAGGAGAAATACTCGCGATATCCGACAAATAACTTAATCTCTGCCAAAGCGTTGATATCTTTTTTTTCATAGCGTCTTCCATGGCCTCATCCGCCGCTCTTATCCCTTCCGGTTGTTTCGCCAATCCTATCGTAACCATTTCGGCGACAAGATTATTTTTACCTTCGCACATTATCCTGGCTTCGTCATATTTGCCGGATTCCATAAGTGTGATGATATTGCCCTTAAATGCTGAGGGAAGAAGTTTTTCGGTAGATATAGTAATAAAACAATAAATAACCAAAGCTAAAAGAGCTATAGACATAAGCGCCAAAACTATCATTATTTCGCCGCCTGACTTTATAACCTGCCATAAAGTCATTCCGGAGTCGCTCCCGGGTATGTATTTTTCAATGCCTCCGGAAGCGAAAACAGCGCCTGATGCAAATAAAACAATTATCACGACCATCAAATATAATTTCCATTTATTACCCATTTTTTCCTCCGTTTTTAATTCCTAAATAAACACATAAAATTATAAAACACAACAAAACGAAAATATCGCCGAATCTTGTATATAAAGACTTCAAAGGATATGTCACTATAGCCTGTTCTTGTATGCCTTCGACAAAATTACTTTTTCCGTTTAGCTCTATTACTCCGCTTATCCGTCCAAACGGATCGATAAAACAAGATATACCTGTATTCGCTGACCTTATAACAGGCACTTTATTCTCAACAGCTCTAAAAACTGACGCTATAAGATGTTGTTTAGAAGCGCAAGTGTCGCCGAACCAAGCGTCATTAGTCATATTAACTAGAAAATCCGCACCGTTAATTACAAATTTTCTCGCTATAGCCGGAAAAATATCCTCAAAACATATCATAACACCAAATGAAAACATCTCAATA
>JADGBB010000053.1 GCA_015231715.1 Candidatus Omnitrophota bacterium | reverse complement strand
AACCTTAGGCTTAATTACTAATTACGGGTCTGACCCCAAAACTTGTTAATTACGGGTCTGACCCCAAAACTTTGACCCCAAAACTTTTTGTTTCTTTTGTTTTTTGCTTGAAAAAAAAATACTCTAGGATTAATATAAAAGAAACTGAAAATATTATAGTTATTTGTTTGTCGCCGGAATTTTTTGCAAAGGAAGGAGGTAGTATTGTGAGTGAAAATATAAAATGCCCGGTGACGGGAAAAATAAAAGAAACAGCTTCTGGCGGCGGTAAAACGAATCGTGATTGGTGGCCAAACCAGGTAAATCTCAAGATTCTTCATCAGCATTCGAAAAAAAGTAATCCTATGAGCGCAGACTTTAATTATGCAGAAGAATTCAAAAAACTTAATCTTAAAGACATAAAGAAAGATCTTTATGTCTTGATGACAAACTCTCAGGATTGGTGGCCGGCTGATTATGGTCACTACGGCGGGCTTTTCGTTCGCATGGCATGGCACTCAGCGGGAACATACCGTGTAAATGATGGACGCGGAGGAGCAGGGTCCGGGAACCAACGTTTAGCACCTATTAATAGCTGGCCTGATAATGTAAACCTTGACAAAGCTCGACGTTTGCTCTGGCCTGTCAAACAAAAATACGGCCGCAAGATTTCATGGGCCGATCTTTTTATTCTAGCGGGTAATTGTGCGCTGGAATCTATGGGATTCAAGACGTTCGGATTCGGCGGCGGACGCGAGGATATCTGGGAACCGGAAGAGGATATTTACTGGGGTGCTGAGAGCGAATGGCTTGGCGACGAGCGCTACTCTGGGGATAGGGACCTCGAGAATCCTCTGGCAGCTGTACAGATGGGGTTGATCTATGTCAACCCGGAAGGGCCTAACGGTAATCCCGATCCAGTCGCTTCAGGCAAAGACATCCGTGATACTTTCCGGAGAATGGCTATGAACGATGAAGAAACTGTAGCACTAGTTGCCGGGGGACACACATTCGGGAAATGTCATGGGGCAGGCGAGGCAAAGCATGTAGGGCCGGAACCGGAGGCAGCGCCGATAGAGGAACAGGGTCTCGGCTGGAAGAGTAGTTTCAAAAGCGGTAAAGGTGCAGACACGATCTCAAGTGGCATTGAAGGGGCATGGAAACCGAATCCTACCAAATGGGATTCAGGCTATTTGAAAGTACTGTTCAAGTACGAGTGGGAACTGGTCAAAAGTCCTGCAGGAGCGTATCAATGGCTAGCAAAGGACGTGGCCGAAGAGGATATGATAGTTGACGCGCACGATCCGTCGAAAAAACACAGACCTATGATGACCACAGCTGACCTTGCGCTTAGGTTCGATCCTGTTTATGAGCCGATTTCTCGGCGTTACCATGATAATCCGGAAGAGTTTGCTGATGCTTTTGCCCGGGCGTGGTTCAAACTTACCCATCGTGATATGGGACCCTATTCAAGATATTTAGGAGAAGAAGTTCCGAAAGAGGAACTAATTTGGCAAGATCCTTTGCCTAAGGTTGATCATAAGTTAATAGACAAACAAGACATAAGCGACCTAAAAGGAAAGGTGCTTGCTTCGGGACTGTCTATCTCAGAACTTGTGTATACAGCCTGGTCTTCGGCATCAGCGTTTCGATGTTCTGATAAACGTGGTGGAGCGAACGGAGCTAGGATTCGTCTTGCGCCTCAAAAAGATTGGGAAGTTAACCAGCCTGAAGAATTAAAGAAAGTTCTGACTATCCTTGAGAAGTTACAAAATGAGTTTAACGGTGAGCAGTCAGACGGGAAGAAAGTGTCACTTGCAGATCTGATCGTTCTGGGTGGATGTGCGGCTATCGAGAAAGCTGCGAAAAATGCCGGACATGATGTCGTTGTTCCATTCTCACCCGGACGTACAGATGCAGATCAGGAACAAACTGATATAGAATCATTCGCCGTACTTGAACCTAAAGCAGATGGGTTTCGTAATTACCTTAAAACCAAATCTCATTTATCGGCAGAAAAAATGTTGGTAGATAAGGCACAGCTTTTGACGCTGACTGCATCTGAGATGACGGTTCTTTTGGGCGGCATGCGTGTCTTAAGTGTCAATCACGGGCGATCTAAACACGGTGTTTTTACTAAAAATCCGGAGACATTAACCAATGACTTCTTTGTTAATCTACTTGATATGAGTACTCTCTGGAAGCCTAGTTCAAAAGGTGAAGGAGTGTTCGAGGGTTGCGATCGAGCAACGGGCAAATTGAAATGGACAAGTACTCGTGTCGATCTTATCTTTGGTTCAAATTCACAACTTCGGGCAATCGCAGAAGTATATGCATGTGAGGACTCTCAGGATAAATTCATAAACGACTTCGTGGCGGCTTGGCATAAGGTTATGGAAGCTGATCGCTTTGATATAATGAATACTAATTAACAGAAGAAAATGAATAGGAAGGGCGTATGACAGAAAAGACAAAAGGGCAGATTGAAGCACAAATAAGTGAAGCC
Source organism: Candidatus Omnitrophota bacterium (assembly GCA_015231715.1). The sequence goes on along the minus strand of JADGBB010000053.1, from coordinate 5,637 downwards.
ATAATCAAATTTGAAAAAGAATATATGGGTAGAGGGCCTAAGGAGACCAAAACATACATTAATGATGATATGATTTTGGTCCGGCTGAAAGGAGTTCTTACGCCCGCGGAAGAACAGCTTAGTAAATCTCCTGAAGGAGCAGACTTAATAAAAAAAACACGTGTCCAGCTATTAGAAGGTGCTAGAGTTCTTTTGGAAAGCATAGTTATTGATATTACAGGGTTTCAGGTAAAAAGTTTACATACTGATATAAGCACCAAAACAGGAGAGAGAGTGATAGTTTTTACGCTGAAGCAGTAACGCCTTTGGAGTTGAAAGAAATAAATAGGGTATAAATTGGGTTGACAAAAACAGAATATTTTGATAAATTACGTTCGTTTTAAAATGAATTAACGGAAGATTAAAAGAGAACTCCTGAAAGTGGGAGTTGTCTGATAATAAGCCAACATATATTGCATGTTCCCTAAAAAGGGAGATCAGCAATAATGTTGGCTTTTTTTTTTTGACAAGGAGAGTAAAGATGAAAAAAAATGTATGTAACAGATGGCGTATCGATGATGAGCTTAAAGAAATATTAAATTGTTCTCCACGTGTAACCATACCGGAAACAAGAGAACAGATATTCGATATGGCTGTCGGAGGAAAAAATAAATTTGATGTTGAATATGAACTTGAAAACGGCAAGATAATTAAAGAAGCATATGTGACAAAATGTAAAAACGGTCTAGCGATTAATTATTACGAAAAAGAAATGAGGAGAAGAGATCCGGATTGTTTATTAATAGGGGACTCAAATGAAACAGATAAACCGCTTTTCAAGGACAGTTATGGCGAGGAATTTTCATCGCTGAGAAAAAAGACATTTGAATGGCTAAAAGAACAACCTTTACTTGTAGCCGGTATTAATATCGGAGGTGAGAGAACAGGCTTGAAAGGTATTATCATCGCACCGGAGAATGCAGGATTTTTTGTAGGTGCCATATGTGATCTTCAGGGAGTTGTGGATATATCGAAAGAAGAAGATTTCAAGCCTTATGCAGTGATTTTTCTTGCACCTATATTCCGGCATACTTATTTTAAAGGGAAACAGGTTGTAGTTCACAATAGAAAAGAAGATAAACATGAGATATTTTCTTATAATCTTTATCCCGGACCGAGCGCTAAAAAGGGAGTTTACGGGGTTCTCCTGCAGAAAGGCGAACAAGAATACTGGAGTACTTTACATGCTTCGACCGTTCAGGCAGTTACTCCTTATGAAAATACCACTACATTTTTGCATGAAGGAGCCTCCGGTAGCGGAAAGAGTGAAATGCTGGAATATCCCCACAGAGAAGAAGAGGGAGATCTGCTTGTCGGAGAAAATATTTGTTCGGGGAAAAAATTTACGATCAGTATCAAAAAGTTTTGTTCCTTACATCCTGTTACTGATGACATGGCGTTAGTTGATTCTTCCAAAAGTCTTGAAAGCGGGAAACTATGTGTTTCTGATGCCGAAAGCGCATGGTTTTTGAGGGTTAACCATTTAAAGAATTACGGTACAGATCCTCATCTCGAGAATATATGTATACATCCCTCAAAACCCTTATTGTTTCTCAATATTGATGCTTCGGCAGGGTCGACTGCTTTATTGTGGGACCATGTTGAAGATGAACCTGGGAAGCCATGTCCTAACCCTAGAGTAATTTTGCCAAGGGATGTTGTTCCTTTAACAGTTGATGCCGGAGCTGAAATAGATTTTAGAAGTTACGGAATACGGACACCTGCCTGCCATAAAGATAATGTGTCTTACGGCATTGTCGGGTTTTGTCATATTCTGCCGCCTGCGCTTGCATGGTTGTGGAGGCTTGTCGCTCCAAGAGGCCATGATAATCCGAGTATTACCGAGACGGAAGGGATGACAAGTGAAGGGGTAGGGTCTTTCTGGCCTTTTGCAACAGGGAGATTTATAAATCATGCTAATCTGCTTTTACAACATTTTACATCTGCATCGGATACAAGATATCTTCTTTTTCCGAATCAGTATGTAGGTGCGTGGAAGGTGGGGTTCATGCCGCAGTGGGTCTCCAGAGAATATTTTGCCCGAAGAGGTGTTGCCAAATTCCGAAAAGAACAGCTTAACCCATCGAGATGTAATATTCTGGGATATCTACCGTCACGTCTTGTCGTGGAGGGGATACAAATACCGGATTATTTCTTGAATGTGCAAGATCAATACGAAGTAGGAGAGGAAGCATATGACCGTGGGGCGGATATGTTGATAAATTTTTTCTCGAAACAGCTTGAAAAATACCGTATCCCGGAGCTTGATCCGGTAGGGGCTAAAATAATTGATTGCTTTATGAGCGGAGGTACAGTAGATGATTATGCATCAATAATTCCTATGCGCTTATAAAAAAGGAGATTGTAAGTGGGGAATAGCAAGTTTATGGTAATAGTAGCCGGGATAGTGATAATGTTATGCCTGGGAGTTGCATATTCGTGGGGTGTTTTTTTGATGCCTCTTGAAAATGATCTTGGTTGGAGTAGAACACAGATATCTTTAGCGGTATCGATATTGCTTCTGGTATTCTCCGCGTTCATGTCGATAGGAGGTATAAGCGAACGTAAATTTGGACCACGTATTACTGCGACTATTGGAGGTGTGTTTGTATCATTAGGATGGATTGGGGCCGCTTTTTCAAAAACCCCTCAATGGTTGTATTTATTTTATGGTGTTCTAGGCGGTATAGGTACGGGTCTTGCATATATTCCTTCGGTTTCATGCGGGATAAAATGGTTTCCCGAGAAAAAAGGGCTTATTACAGGTGTTATAGTTTTTGGTTTTGGTTTCGGGGCGGCGTTTCTTTCTCCTATAATAACATATTTTATCAAATTGCTCGGATGGAGAACAACTATGCTATTGGGAGGAGCGATTTTCGGTTTGCTAATAATCTGTTTTTCTCAATTTCTTAAAGCTCCTGTATGCGGGTTTGAAGGAACAGAAGGCGAAGAAGCACAATCCAAAGAGAATAATTTCTCCCCTTGGAAGATGGTAAAGACATCTTTATTCAAAACTATGTTTGTAACATATTTTATAGCGATGGTTGCCGGAATGATGACAATAGGGCATGTAGTAGCTTTCGCTCACGGTAAAGGGGGTACCGCTATTCAAGGAGCTTTTGCCCTTACGATACTTTCGATATTCAATGGATTGGGAAGAATTCTTGCCGGACATTTCTCTGATAGATGGGGCGGAAAATGGACGCTTATAGTATTATTTGGCATAATCGGTTTAAGTATGTTCTTGTTTTACCATGCTTCCGGAATAATCTTCTTTTATCTGATATCTGCTTTGATCGGTGTATGTTTCGGAGGATTTTTGGCAGTATATCCGCCGCTTACTTCCAAATATTTCGGATGTGAACACTTTGCAATCAATTATGGCCTCGTTTTTATAGGTTATGGATCGGGATGTTTCCTGGGTCCTATTGTCGGAGGACTTATGTATGATTTTTTTAATAGTTATAAAATAGCTTTCTATTCTTCCGGAACATTAGCGTTTTTTGGAGGAATAATTATCTGGTTTTTTTTGAAAGAGCCGGAAAAAATGATCAACAAAAATTAGGAGGATAAATGAAGAAAGTAGCGGTAATTGTTGGCTCGAAATCTGATACAGAACAGATTAATAAAGGACTTGAGATGCTTGACAGTTTCGGCGTGGAATATGACTTTAGAGTATTATCCGCCCATCGTGATCCCGAAGCGCTTCATGAATTTGTTGATAGTCTAAATTCGGATGAATATGCGGCCGTAATAGCCGGTGCGGGTATGGCAGCGGCGCTTCCGGGATGTGTAGCCGCCCAAACATTACTTCCGGTTATTGGTGTTCCGATGAAAGGAGGAGCATTAAACGGAGTCGATGCTCTTTATTCGATCGTCCAAATGCCCAAAGGTGTACCGGTTGGAAGCATGGCAATAGGGGCAAGTGGTGCGGTGAACGCAGCATTGTATGCAATAAGGATGATGGCCTTAACTGATAATGAGGCCAGGGATAAACTTGCTAAATACAAGGAATCGATAAAAACAAGCTAGATATATTTATATGGGGGATTATCGATTGGAGCAAAGTAAATTATGATTTTAATCATATAAATATTATTACGGATATTTCTACGGACAGCTAGTTCTTAGATGTAACAATTTTAAAAAGATGAAAAAAGCAATATTTTTAGATAGAGACGGCACGATAAATGAGGATGTTGGTGATCTGTTTTCAGAAGATAATCTCGTTTTTATTCCTCGTGCTATTGAGGCTTTAAAAAGTTTGCAGCAACGATTTTTACTTTTTATTGTGACGAACCAGTCAGGCATTGGAAAAAATATTTTTAATGAAAAAGATTACTATCTGTTCAACAAAAGTTTCCAGTCGATTTTACGAAAAGAAGGAGTGAAAATAATTAAGACCTATCATTGTCCGCATAAAAAGGAAGATCAGTGTATTTGTCATAAGCCAAAAACATACTTCATGAAACAGGCAGAGAAGGAATATGGTATTGATTTAACAGGTTCATATGTTGTAGGGGATCATCCGCACGATATAGAAATGGGAGCTTGTGCAGGGGCAAAAACAGTATATCTTTTATCAGGACACGGCAATAAGCACAGGAATGAGATATTGATACAGCCTGACCATACAAGTGAAGATCTTTATGGCGCGACTAAATGGATCATGAAAATGGAGGAAAAATGAAAACAGCTATTGGTATATCATTTGTTTTGCCTATGTTTAATGAACGTGAGAATATCGCAGCGACGATAAAAAAAATACAAACTCTGGCAGGAGAATTAACAGATGATCATGAAATAGTTATTGTGGATGATGCCTCTACCGATGGGAGTGTCGATATCGTCGAGAAACTGGCAAAAGAGGATAATTCTATTAAACTGTTTCGGATGAAGAAAAACAGTAAATTTGGAGGGGCTTTTGCTCTAGGTTTTAAAAAGGCAGAGAAAAATATTATTTTGTATACAGACTCGGACATGCCCGTAAGCGATGAGGATATGAAAAAATCTTTTCCTCTGATCGAAGAGTACGATATAGTGACGGGATATAGCAAAATAAAAAAAGGGGATACCTTAACAAGAAAGATCATTTCAAAGGCATATAATTGTATTATTCAAACAATTTTTCGGCTGGATATTAAAGACATAAATTCAGGATACAAGATCATTAGAGGGGATGTTGTTAAAGACTTGAATTTTATTTCCCGCAGCCCTTTTGTTGATGTGGAAATTTTTGTTCATGCTGCAAAAATGAAATGTAAAATATTTCAATATCCTTTAGTGTTTCGTTCGAGGGAAGGCGGCAAGTCATACATTTCCGGAATTAAGTTTATTGGGGCAACTTTCATTGATATTGTAAGGGTTAAATTAAAGAGTAATGGGGTCACCCATAAAGAGGCACACGTCAAGTAAATAAACCTGTCCATTCGTTCACATTGCGAACTAACAACAACATTCATGCTATCAGCATAATGGGGTCACCCATAAAGAGGCACACGTCAAGTAAATAAACCTGTCCATTCGTTCACATTGCGAACTAACAACAACATTCATGCTATTATGCATCACACTCTTATTAAAAAGTTTCTGCGTCCA
>JADGBB010000052.1 GCA_015231715.1 Candidatus Omnitrophota bacterium | reverse complement strand
ATGGGCGTCTTGTATGTGTATTACTGTTTTTCCTGAATTCCCTTTATATCGAGAAACTATTTCACCAAGCTCAAACGGCATATAAAATTCTTCGGTATTTATTGCTTTTAAATAGTTCATTTGCGGGATCACTATAGGGATATCAGTAGGCATGCCCAAATTCTGACTTGAAACATCATTAAAGATTGCAGACATAAAAAAAGCTATAAGCATAACCATGCTTATAACTTTTCTGAAATTAAAATATTTGTTACTATAGTTCTTCATCTTTCCGGTAGCCCAGCCGTCATGCCTTTTTTAGGTTTAGACCTGTCTGCTTTGTGTCCCGGGCTTTTACCCGGTTTACCTTTTTCGGTTACTTTTTGTTCTTCTTACCTTAACTCAAACTTATAATAAATATACATGCATACTAAAAATTAGTCAACTTTTTCATGGACTAACTTTGTTCTTCATCTTTTTTTAATGTTTTCACGAACTTTCTAAACTCCCAGGAATGTTTCAATATAAGAGATAATACACCGCTTAATCTTTTGGATTCTTTAGCATCTCTGTATGGATTACCAAAAACTACTTGCCCTTCGTTAACATGCCCTATAACAGCAGTCTTTCCCCCAATTCTAGCATTCTTGCCTACCTTAATGTGATCCGCGAAAGCCGCACATCCGCCGATAAGAGTATTCTCTCCTATTATCGTGCTTCCGCCTATCCCAACGAGTGCTGCAATAAGAACATTATTTTCTATCTTCACATTATGAGCAACTTGTACAAAATTATCAATTTTAACGCCGTCCCCTAAAACTGTGTCAGAAAAAGTCCCTCTATCAACACAAGCATTAGCACCTATCTCTACATTATTCCCTATGACAACCTTGCCAAGTTGAGGCACTTTATATGTTTTGCCGCCTACCGGCATATAACCAAAACCGTCTGCCCCGATAACAGATCCCGAATGAATAATTACATTGCTGCCTATAACTGTATTTGCATAAATAGTTACATTAGGATTCAAAAAAACATTATTGCCTATAACTACATTTTCTCCAATATAAGTGCCGGCTTTGATAACAACATCTTTTCCTGTTCGAGCGCCTTCTTCAATAACAACATTTGCACCTATTGAAATATTATTCCCCAACGAAGCTTTTTTACTAATGACCGCCGTAGAATGAATTTCGCCTTTTTCAACAACTCGGACACTTTCTAAAATATTATAGATAGCAGTTACCGAGAACTTGATATCTTTTACCTTTAATATTGTTTTGGAATATTCTTTTACATCCAAAGTTGTGACAACACATTCGGCTTGTGTGTTTTTAATTGACTCAAGATCGTCTTGCGTAAAAGCAAAAGTCATATAGTTCTCTTGGCAAAGATCAGGTCTTGCGATATTTTTTATAATTTTATCCGCATTCCCGACAATTTCACCTTTAACAAGCGCAGCTAACTGTTTTAACGGTATCACATCTCCTCCTTTTTTAAAAATTAAAGGACGTCTCCCTTTAACTAATTCGGGTGACGTCCCTAATTGGCATTTTAAAATCGATCTATCTTAATAATTTCTGAACTTTTTTTCTTTTTTCTGCGGGGGACGGGCTTCATCAATATTTAATGTTCTCCCGGCCATTTCTGTCTGGTTCAATGCTTCTTTGGCTTTTTCAGCTTCAGCCGGTGTTGACATCTCAACAAACCCAAAACCTTTTCTAGGTATGACAATAACCTCTTTGACTGTTCCATGAGGCGCAAACGCGGCTTTCAATTCTTCTTCAGTTGTGGCATAATTCAAATTACCCACATACAACTTGCTAGATTCCATTTCGCTCCTTTTTATCTTTTTTACTTCTTCCTAATGCCTCACATTATATCCCCAAAAACTGTCAATATGCAAGATATTTTGTATTATCCATAGTTCTTTAAGAAATCATGACAATGATAAGAGAAAATTCTTCATTATCGTAGGATCTTCTAATCTTTCTACAGTTTCTATCGGTAAGTTTTTATAATTTTCAAGTATATGCTTGGAAAAAAACCCGGATGTTTTTTCTATTGCTTTGTCGGAGTCGACTGATCCGTAAACTTTTACATCTTCTATTCCGCATGACGGAGATTTGCCTTTCTCCATTTTAGGACAAACGGGGATAAATTTCACATGAGCTTTCATCTTTTCGACCGCTTCATATGAAACTATATCCCCGTCCCATCTGCATTTTTCCGCTAGCAAAAAACGGCTTATGCCAATTTTGGGTTTATTCTTGTTTGTCTTTTTTATTTTCATGCTTTTTTGCTCTTTCTAACTTGCATGCTTCCATCTTTTCTTTCATAGCCGCATTTTGTTCGGCTGTTAAAACGCTCTTCATTCCGAGAACATTATCGATCCTTCCCTGCATCTTTTGTTTATAAAGTTCGGCGCTTTCGTTTATAAGCGAGTCTATTTTAGCTTTATCCGTTACATCTTTACCCAACTCTTCCCTGATGGCTTCTTGATTGGCTTTCATTTTTTCTTTTAATGCTTTATGTACTTCTTTGTTTCCTTCTCTCATGGATTTTAGCTGAGTTTTCTGATCATCCGTCAAGCCAAGCTCATCCATCATTTTTTCCATTTTTTCGCCTTTTTCTGAATCGCATTTTTTGCCTTCCCATTTTCCTTTTCCTTCAGAATCGCCAATCCCGCAACCGCCTTCCGATCCGCAAGAACCGAAAGAATAAGCAGAATTAGGCAGTGATACCGTCAATATCAACCCCAAAGCAACCAGTACCGACAAATTTTTGATTTTTTTCATTTTCTTCTCCTTTTTTAGGGACTACATTTAATTTTGTCCCCTTACTTGTTTATAAAAAATATTCCTCTATCCCCGTGCCGAACCCTTCAGCACCATTTTCTTCTTCATTTGCGTTAACACCTAAAAGGTAATTAATGTTTTCCTGTATGAACTCATTGTTTAATCCGGCTTCCTTAACATTGTAATATTTGATTTCGCCTACAGTAAAAATAAGCAGCATAGCTGCTAGCGCATATGCCGGTTTTATTATCCACTTTATGTTCCTCAAAAAACCAAATATATCTAACCCTTCAGTCACATTTTCTGTATCTGCGCAAGTTCGTTCTTCAATCGATCTTTTTATATTCATCCAAACTTTTTCGCTTGGTGCAAGGTCTACTGATTCTCTAAGCGGCCTATCGATAGTTTCTTTGACAGCCATGTAAAATTCTTTACATTCCCTGCAGGAAGCAAAATGACTCTCAACCGATGACAAAATATTTTTATCCGCTTCGTTATCAATATAATCCGTTAATATAAGGTCTCGTATTTGTTTACATTTCATATTAACACCCCGTTTTTTGACGCATGACTCAACATTTTTTCTCTGGCTCTTTTCAATCTTGTTCTGACAGTGTTGATCTTAACTTTTAAAACATTCGCTATTTCCTCATATGACAACCCTTCCACTACCCTTAATACCATGCATGCTCTTTGATCGGTATTCAATACACCTAATAGCTTCTTGATCTTTTTATCTTTTTCCTCTTTATCGATATTCCCTTCTATTTCGCTATCGCGTCCATATGTTTCAACGGCAACATCAAAGTTATCCCTAAAATAACTTCTTCTTCTTTTTGCCTTCTTGTAATAATTGATTGAAATATTCATGGTTATCCTATATATCCAGGACTTAAACGATGTCCCGTCTTCATATTTATCCAAATTATCATAAATCCTGATAAAAACATCTTGTGTAACCTCCTCAGCATCCATCTTAGACCCCATAACTCTATAACTTACCGCATATACAAATCCCGAAGTCAGCTTATAAATCTCTTCGAAAGACCTAATATCGCCCTTCCGGGCATCCTGTATCAGTTTACTATCTATATCTTTCATCGCTCTCCACCATATATAACCACCCTCTATCAAAAAAAGTTCCACAAATTTAAACTTATTATACACCAAACCTCCAATTAGACGAAATATGTCATTAAAATTCACCAAACGACGGATGAGGCAGTTAGTACATTTTCTGACACGGGAGCTAAACAACGGCATTTTTCAATTCTTTTTTAACCCTGATGACTCATGCATTCTCCAAGCAGCTTCGCTGCTTTTCGAAGCAATCGGCATCAGGACTGGTAATTGTTAAAAAAGAATCGAAAAATGCCTATAGCTCCCTAATCATCAGAAAATGTACTAACTGCCTCATCCTAGCTCGCTTTGTGATGTTCAAAGTTACAGGGTAGGATGAATATTTAAATAAAGACAGGTACGGTTTGTTAATAACTAACTATTTGCTAGTTTTTTTTGTTTAACAAACCGTACATGTCCCTATTTGAGAATTATAATTTAATCAAGCTAAGGATGAGTTAGCTACATTATAATTTGCTATTATAAAAGTAATTTTGTTACTTTGAATTTTCAATACGTTCGACTTTCGACTTCCGCCCTTTTATGTTATACTTCATTTATGAAAGTTAATATTGCTAAAACTACAGGTTTTTGTTTTGGGGTTAAGAGGGCTATTGATACTGCTCTTCAAACATCTAAAGAGCATAAGAATGTTTATATGCTTGGGGATATTGTTCATAATGAGACTGTTACAAATAAGGTTATGGCCGAGGGGATAAAGAAAATAAGTAAACTTTCAAAAAATAACGGTGATATTTTATTAATAAGAGCTCATGGCGCGCCGATTAAAACTCTTCGGGATGCAAAAAAATTCGGATACAAAATTGTTGATGCTACCTGCCCTATGGTAAAAGAGATACATAAAGTAGCTCAAAAAGATGAGTCTGCCGGATACACCGTAATTATAATCGGCGACAAAAAACATGATGAGGTTATCGGGATAAAAGGCAATTTAAAGAATTCACCTTTTGTTATAGACCCGTCAAAAAAGTTTCCTGCTAAAAAAGTTGAAAGTTTAAATAAAATATCGATTGTAGTTCAATCAACTCAAAATATTGAAGAAGTGCTGAATGTTGTTAAAAAAATTTCTTCTAAAGTAAAAAATGTAAAATTCAATAACACAATATGCAACCCTACAACTCAAAGACAAAAAGCCGCAAAAGACATACCTTCAAAAAATGATATCGTAATAGTCATAGGATCAAAAACTAGCGCCAACACTAAAAGGCTTTTTGAAATATCCAATGAGATCAACCCTAAAACCTACTGGATACAAAAAGATACTGATATAAAAAAAGCATGGTTCAAAAATGCAGGAACAATTGGTATTCTTGCCGGGGCTTCCACCCCGGAAGAAACCATTCAAAGAACCGCGGAAAAGATCAAAGGTTTTTAAGCGCGTTTAATGCCGCGTCATAATTCGGATGAGATGTTATCTCTTTAACATACTCGACATATTTAACTTTGTTGTCCTTATTAACTATAAAAATAGCTCTCGATAAAAGACGAAGTTCTTTGATCAAAACCCCGTAATTATTCCCGAAACTAGCATCTTTATAGTCAGATAAAGTTTTTACTTTCTTTATGTCGTATGCCTGACAAAATCTTTTCTGGGCAAACGGAAGGTCCATACTTATAAAAAGAATTACAACATCTTTTGACACTTTAGCCGCTTCATCATTAAATCTTTTTATCTGCAGATCGCAGATAGGCGTATCCAAAGAAGGTACACTTGCTATAAGTTTAATTTTGCCGTCAAATTTTTCCAAACTGACCGGATTAATATCCCCGTCAAAAACAGTAAATTTAGGAGCCGTATCCCCTACTTTAACTTCCGCCCCAACCAATGTTAAAGGCGAACCTTTCATCAATACCGCTTCTTTCCTTTCCATTACATCCTCCTCTTTCTATATAGTGCTTAATAATACATTACCCGATGATTTATCTATTGCTGTTCCCAGCATTTTCAAAGATTCTTCTATCTTTTTTTGTTCATCCGAATCCTTTACGGGAACATCATTCGCGCCTTGTTTATCTAAAATATCCAAAACATATTTAACCGTTATTTTGCTTACATCATGTGCGGGCTGATATGTTTTAACACCTTTTGTCCCGGAACACACTTCGGTCAAAAGTCCGGCCCTGGTAAGATTGAAAATAATATCTCTCACAAGCCTTATGGGCGCGTCCATTTCATGAGCTATTTTATAATCTTCCATAGGTTCTTTATCGGCTAAAAAGTTTTTGATTATAATGTTCATTATTCTAAGCGCTGTCTGTCTCCTGAAATTGTGACTAGCTTTAAGGCAGTCCGGTTCGAATTCATAAGTATCCACATTTTGATGCGCAAAAGAAATTTTTGCGCCAAAAAGTACTATTAACCAGCTCAGCTGTACCCACACTAGAAATAAAGGCAAGGCGGCAAAACTTCCGTATATAGCATTGTATTTCGAAACGCCTACCTGAAAATCAATATATATCCATTGTGCCAGCTGATAAATTGTTCCTGTTATCACACCCGCGATCAAAGCTGAAGATATTTTCACATTTGTATTCGGCATAAATACATAAACAAACGTAAAAAGAACCCAATATAAAACGAACGGAGTCATTTTAAAAATCAAAAACACTACCGGTCCTAATAACTCTACATTAGATGTAGCGTTTTGTATTTGAGTAGTTATAAAAACCGTTGCACTGCTTGAAGAAATTATAAGTATCGGGCAAATAAGCATGATAGATAAATAATCACTGAACTTTCTTCCCAATGTTCTCGGTGTCTTTACACCCCAAATATCATTAAATGAAAGTTCAATATTCCCAAGAACTTTTATAACCGTCCAAAAAAGCATAGCAATACCTATACCGGCAACTAAACCGCCTTGTGTATTATCCAAAAGCGATTTAGCAAAAGTCGTAACCTGCAGCATGACTTCTTCCTGACCGGCCATCTGCGTTACGATCTGATTTTCAAGCATTTTTTCGAAACCAAACCCTTTGGCTATTCCAAAAGCCATTGCGGCAACCGGAACAATTGAAAGTAGAGAATAAAATGTAAGAGCTGAAGCTCTTAGCTGAAGTTTATCCTCATTAAATCCACGTAACGCCACCAGCACTACTCTAAGATGATTTAATACCATAGCTTTGACTTTAGGCAATCTCCTAGCTTGTATCCGCCAAACATCTACGGTAATAAAATCAATCACCATTTTAAGAATAGACCCAATGCTTTTCATAACCCTTCCTTAGTTGATGTTCTCCGAATTGATATCGCTATCAATTTATTAAACAATTTTACAACTATTGCAAAATTGTTTCAATGCTTCTTTTATTCCGCGCACTTCCCGGCAAGATATCCCGTGCTGAATGCTGCCTGCAGATTAAAGCCGCCGCAGTCACCGTCTATGTCGATCATTTCACCGGCAAAAAATAAATTTTTTATTTTTTTTGACATCATTGTACGGGGATCGATATCCTTTACCGAAACACCGCCTCTTGTTACTTGTGCCTTTTCAAAAGAACCGCTCTTTAAAACATCAAATTTAAATTCTTTCAAAAGAGAAACAATTTTTTTTCTTGTATTTGCTGTTACTTTATTCGCCTTATCTCCCGGCAAAAAACCGGCTAATTCTGTTATTACCTTACTAAAACGTTCGGGTAACAATTCACTTAAAATATTTTTAATACCGTTATTGCTCATCTTCTTGAATTTTTCATCAAGATTTTTATCTAGTTCCTCAACAGACAATAAAGGCAGACAATCCAAAGCAACTGTTACCTCACGTCCGTCCTCCATCCAATCAATGCATTTTTGAGAAGAAGACAATACTACAGGACCGGAAATACCCTTATGGGTAAATATCAAATTGTCCATAATCGACAAAAACTTATTTTTACCGGACCTGTATATAAGTTTTACATTATTCAAAGATAAACCTTCCAAAATTTTTGGCACGTCGCTTTTAAGAACCAAAGATACAAGACCAGGTTTCAACGGCTCTATTTTATGTCCCAATTTCTCGGCTATTCTTATTCCATCACCGGTAGAACCTGTGGCTTTATACGAAACTCCCCCGCAAGCAAGCACTACGCTGCTAGCATTCACTACTCTGCCATCAGATAAATTTACACTTTGGATTTTTCCGTCCCCTGAAATATTAATATTCTCGCATTTTGAACCTAAAAGTATTTTTACTCCAAGTTTATTAATTTCTTTTTCCATTACATCCAAAACATTAAAAGAAGAGTCACTTACCGGGAAAATTCTTCCCTTATCTTCAATTTTAAATTTAAGTCCTCGATTGCTGAAAAAAAATATTAAATCTTCGGATGAAAATTCTTTAAAAGCATCTATCAAAAAATTTCCTGTTTTTGAATAATGATCAATAAGTTCGTCTTGAT
>JADGBB010000051.1 GCA_015231715.1 Candidatus Omnitrophota bacterium | reverse complement strand
TTTGCTTCCAAAATACGGCACCAATGGCTCAGGTATTTCAATTGAGCCGTCTTGTCTTTGATAAGTTTCGATAATAGCGACAAATAGCCTCGCTAAAGCCACACCTGAGCCGTTCAAAGTGTGTAAAAATTCTGTTTTTTTATCAGTGTCTTTTGGTTTGTATTTTATATTCGCTCTTCTTGCCTGAAAATCACCGAACACCGAACAGCTTGATACTTCCAGCCACCTGTCACTGCCCGGAGCCCATAGCTCAATGTCATAACATTTTGCGGCGGCAAAACTTATATCGGCAGTACAAAGTTCGAGCACCCTATACGGGAGTCCTAATCTTTTCAATATATCTTCCGCGTCATTTACTAAGCTTTCCAGCTCATTCATCGAATCTTGGGGCCTTGTGAATTTTACCATTTCGACTTTATCGAATTGATGAACTCTTATTATGCCCTTAGTTTCTTTGCCGTATGATCCCGCCTCTTTTCTTAAACAAGGAGTATTCGCGGTATATCGTATCGGCAGGTTCTCTTCCGGTATAGTTTCCCCGGCATGATAGTTAGTAACTGGAACTTCCGCAGTCGGGATAAGGAACATATCTTCCCCGTCTATCTTGTACATATCGTCTTCCATCTTAGGTAATTGGCCGGTTCCGGTCATTGTTTCACGGTTAACTAAAAATGGCGGAAATATTTCTTTGTACCCATGCTCTTTTGTATGAACATCAAGCATAAAATTTATAAGCGACCTTTCAAGCCTCGCGCCATCACCTGTAAACATCGGAAATCCGGAGCCTGATATTTTTGCGGCTCTTTCAAAATCCAGTATCCCGTTCAACACTCCTAGTTCAACATGGTCTTTTGGTTTAAAAGAATAATCTTTTATCTTGCCATGCCTGCGTACTTCAACATTATCTTCTTCGCCTTTACCGACAGGAACACTTTCATGCGGGACATTTGGAATTGATAATAAAAAATTCTTATATTCTGTTTCAATGCCCTTAAGCGTTTCATCGAGAACTTTAATTTTTTCTGTTATTTCATTAACTTCTTTTTTCGCACCCTCTGCGTCTTTTTTTTCTTTAATAAGCATCCCGATTTTTTTGGACGCTTCGTTCTTTGCGCCTTTAAGCTCTTCAACTTCGGCAATTATTTCGCGTCTTCTTTTATCGACCAGAGCGAATTTGTTCATATCAAGCTTGCTGTTTCTGTTAACTAACGCTTTTTTTACGGTATCAATATTTTCTCTGACAAATTTTGCATCAAGCATTTTGATCCTCTTGTTGTGTTCTAAATTTTATTTTTTACTACACGTCAAAAACTATATCCACGCTGTATCCCTTTTTTTCCTGACGGATATTCACATCGTGGTACATAGCTTGTTTAATTTCTTTTTTCATGAAAAGCGAACAGAAGAATTTACTCATTCCCCATATCTCCGCTTCTATTTTATTTTCTTCCAAACAAAGTATTTTATATTTTGTGAAATACAGATCTTTAGTTGAAGCCAGGTGCAAAAGCTCATTCAGCCAGTTTATCAAAAGGTCTTCAACCTTAGGCGCCGAAACATTAAGTGATTCTTTTATATCACCCATCTCAACGTTTTCTTCAACATCAAGCATAATATCGAACATGCAGAAAGCCGCATTCTCAAAAAGTTCAGGGAGGCTATTGCCGTAAATTCTGGCGGCAATATCTTCCGTATGATAAAACTGTTCATACTTTTTGGATTCCATAGACTAGATTCTATAATATTTCCGTCAGGCTTTCAATGAATTTACGGATTTCATCTCTGACTTTTATTTTTGTGTTTCATTCTTTATCAGTATCCCATATTGAAAGATACCTTTCACCCGTATCCGGCAGTATCGCAAGGATAGTTTTTCCGGCTGATTCTGGCCGCGCGGCTACTTCAAGTGCGGCCCACACAGCTGCTCCGCTAGACCAACCGACAAATATCCCTTCTTTTTTAGCAAGCCTTTTTGCCGTATTCTCAGCATCTTCATTTTTAATTCGCATTATCTCGTCTATTATTCCGACATTCAAAACGCCCGGCACGAACCCGGCTCCTATTCCTTGTATTTTATGCGGCCCCGGGTTTCCTCCGGACAATACAGGCGAAGCATCAGGCTCAAGCCCTATAACTTTAATTGCCGGATTTTTTTTCTTTAAGATCTCACCGACACCTGTAATTGTTCCGCCTGTTCCTATGCCTGCGATAAATATATCTATTTTACCATCAGTGTCTTTCCAAATTTCTTCAGCTGTTGTTTTTCTATGTATTTCAGGATTCGCCGGATTATTGAACTGCTGAGGCATGAAACCATTAGGCATTTCTTTTAAAAGTTCTTCAGCTTTTTCTATAGCTCCTTTCATCCCGCCCGCGGCCGGAGTTAAAACAATTTCCGCTCCGAATATTTTTAAAAGTTTACGCCTTTCAACACTCATTGTTTCAGGCATAGTTAAAATAATTCTATACCCTTTTGCGGCAGAAGCCATAGCTAAAGCTATACCCGTGTTTCCGCTTGTCGGTTCGATTATCACTGAACCTTTTTTTAATAGGCCCTTTTTTTCGGCATCTTCTATCATAGCGACGCCTATTCTGTCCTTAATGCTTGAGCCGGGATTAAAAGCTTCCATTTTAACCAAAACCTTCGCATTCAAACCATATGTCAAATTATTGATCTTAACGATCGGTGTATTCCCGATAGTTTTTGTTATATCTTCATATATTCTTCCCATTTTATTCCCCCTATTTTATTCCGCATTAAAATCAAATTCATTTTATTCATCAAAAAGTTTTTTTATTGTAGCGCCTTCTGCGCATATCGGACAATTGCTGTTTTTTCTTGTTTCTATAGTTCTAAATTTCATTCTTAACGATTCATAAATAAAAAACCTATCTGTTAAAAGTTCGCCGATACCTAAAATATATTTTATCGCTTCTGTTGCCTGAATAGTGCCTAACATCCCGGGAATTGTCCCGACAACTCCCGGCGCAGTGTTTTCGGGCGAAACAACTTCAACAGGAGGAGCCTTAAAAATACATCGATAGCAAGTTGTTCCCGGAAGATATGTCATAGTCTGCCCGTCAAATCCGACAACGCCTCCATGCGAAAAAGGTTTCCCCCCAAGAACACAGGCATCATTAATTAAAAATTTTGCCGCAAAATTATCTGTTGCATCAACAATAAAATCAAACCCTTTAACCATTTCCGCGATATTATCAGCTTTCACTTTCTCCGCATACATAACAACTTTAACATCCGGATTAAGTTGTTCGATCTTCTCCTTAGCCGATAAAACTTTTTTCTTGCCGATATCAGAAGTGAAATGTATTATCTGCCTCTGCAAGTTACTAATTTCTACATTATCATAATCCGCAATACCAATAGTCCCTACTCCGGCTGAGGCAAGATACAAACCAACAGAAGACCCCAGCCCGCCCATGCCGATAATCAAAACTTTCCCATTAAGTATTTTTTCCTGACCTCTGATCCCGATATTCAAAAGCATTATATGACGCTTATATCTTTCAAGCTGGTTTTTATTAAGTTCCATTTACATTCCTCCAATTCATAAAAAACATATCATATCTGATACATTATTATTTTTTCTTTATCTTTAATCCTGCTTGCAATATCTTCAAAAGAAACCGAATCTACAACTTTAGTTATCGCCCCTTCGACTTCTTTCCATATACCTGAAAATACCGATGTCTTTTTACTAACTGATTCTGCTACCGGCAATAATTCACCGCTAACTACCCTAATAACTTCACCTAAAGAGATATTTTGGGGACTCGTATTAAGTACATATCCGCCCTTCTTTCCCCTTATGCTTTTGATAAATCCGGCTCTCTTCAATTGTATTAGGATCTGAACGAGATATTTTTTGGGTATAGCCTGGCTATCAGATATCTCCTGTATTTGAAGCGAATCCTTTTTCCCCCACTGCAAAGAAAGCTCCAAAATAGCCCTACAAGCATAATCACACCTAGAAGAAATCCTCACACAACTCCTTATTAACTTACTTAATCAACTTAGTAAACTATACTATCAAAAGCTTAAAAAGTCAAGAAAAAATCGTTATACATAGGTCTGTGATTCTTCGCCTTCGGCTCAGAATGACGGTGTTGGCATTTCTTAACTATTGCTTATTTTTTCCAGCCCAGGCGAAATCGTTTGGGCGGCAAATTGCTGCTTTTGTTTTGTTCGCCGCCATCCATTGATGCTTTTGATTTCCAAACACAGATGTTTGAAGCTATTTCTTTGTCCATGGCTATATTGGCGCCTTCGCATTCGAGAACATATGAGGGATAAGTTTGATGCATTTTTATAGTCATACCCGGCCTTATATGAAGTCCGTCTAATTTATGTAATCTTTGATCGTCCTGACAATTAACATAGGCTACTTTTGCTGATTCTCCTATCTGCAGATTTGTAGCCGGCATAACCGAACTTTTTGTCGTTATATCGGACCGTTTACAGCATTCTCCTTCCGGTATCGGCATACCATGCGGACATTCTCTTGGATGACCCAAAAGAGTGCAGATGCCGTCTATAAGTTCTGAATGCATTATATGCTCAAATTCACAAGCGCCTGCTTCAAAATCTCCGCCCAAAACATCGTGAACCATTCTTTCCGCCAAACGATGCGCCCTGATAAGCTGCCTTGTATGGATGAGACCTTCTTCTGTAAATTTTATTTTTTTATCTCCATCTTCTAGAACAATATGATTATTCCTTACAAGTTCCTTAACGATCTCCATATCAAATCCTTCTTTGATATATCCCTTATATTCAGCAAGATCATCTTTTTTGTCTTCTTTCAAATACCATAATTTTTCTAAATATTCATCTTGTTTTCTTTCAAGTTTCATAAATAATCTCCTTTCTATTTAAGTGTAAATATCAATATCCAGTTCAATATTCCCGCAAAGAATAAAGCGATACCATTAATTATTACCACCATTCTGAGCGCGACTTTAGCTCCAAGTTCTTTAATCATCGCCATTATATTAGCAAAACACGGTACAAACATAGTTGTAAGCGCAACAGCTACCATACACTGAATGTTATTAAGCTCTCCTTTATTTACCATACCCATTATCATTCCCGCAGCGGCCTCATGTTTAGCCATACATAGTATCAATACGTCAACCATTTTGATGGGGAATCCTAAATATCCTATTATAACAGGCCTTAGGAGATTTTTTAAAGCATCTAATATACCAAGCTTATCAAATAAGAACAGCGTAATTGCTGCGGCAATAAAAACCGGTAAAGCCTCGTGCAAAAAACCAACTAATTTGTAATACGTTTTTTTAAGTATTATTTTTGGACTGGGTAAGCGCATTTGCGGAAGTTCCTGAATAAAATCACATGCATTGTCGTCTTTTATTATTTTGTTAAGAACCAGCCCCGCAACTATCTCTATAAAAACCAGAAAACCAAAGGAGATAACAAAAGCATAAGCTCCTATCCTGCCGAGTATGCTCATATTGAGAGCCATTTGAGCCGCACAGGGAAGAGCAAAAGCTATAAGAAAAATTGATATATATCTTTCTTTTTTTGATTTAAGGCTTTTTGTCGCCATCGTAGCCATTGTCTTGCACCCAAAACCTAATGTTATTGGCATTATTGCGCTTCCGGAAAGACCTACTTTGGAAAAAATATTCTTTGTAAGAACACATAGGTTCGGCATGTACCCAATATCTTCCAATGTATTAAACAAAAGAAAAAACACACTCAATATCGGAACTACTGTTAAAAGTGCGTTAGATACACCTAATGTCAAAACGCCATAATCACCTATCAAAAACTCATTTACTAAACCCTGTGGGATCAAAGAATTAACAGCTCCTTCGATCGGCACCCATAACATATCGTTCATCCATCCGGCAATACCGTTAGCAACATCAACCACGCCAAAATACATAATGGTAACTATCACCAGGAGTATAGGAATACCGAATATCGGATGTCTTGATAAATTGCCGAATGTTTGAGAAAAACCGGACATATTTAATTTTTGCTTTTTTACCGTAGCCGTATAAATATCATCAACCCATTCATTTTTCTTACGATTGATCGTCCTGCCTAAATTTCCTCCGAATTTTTTCCTTATATCAGCCGCTTTCTTTAAAATATCATCGGATTTTTCCTGCCCGCAAAACATATTTACTGTTTTTTTTATAAAAGGATCATCCAAAAGGAACAATAGCGATACTTTGCGCTTATAATTAATGTTTTCTGGTATAGTCCCGGCAATACTTTTTATCCCGTCTTCAATAATTCCGCCGTAATCTACGTCATAATTACCTGTACGTGCTTTATTTATAGCACTTTTAAGTTCATTATTTCCCAATCCGCTAATTGCTACGGACTCTACAACCTCTACTCCCAACCTTCTTGATAATTCGGTACTGTCTATCCAAACACCTTTTTTAGTTGTTTCGTCAATTGCGTTAAGCGAGATTACCATCGGTATCCCCAGTTCTAAAAGATCCGATGTAAGCGTCAATGATTGTTTTAGCCTGTTAGCGTCTATGCATTGCAAAATAACATCAGGCTTCTCGGTTATCAGCATATCCCTTACGGAGAGTTCTTCCTCTGAGTGTATATAGAGACAGTGTAATCCCGGTGTATCCATTACTTCATATTCCGTTCCGGATATTGTGCATTTGCCTATCTGTGTTTCAACAGTAGTGAAGGCATAATTGCCTGTCATGCTGTATTTATCCGTAAGATTGTTAAACACCTGACTCTTCCCCGTATTCGGAAGACCTACGATAGCTATTTTTTTCTTGTTCATTTTTTATCCTTTCGTTTAGAACATACTCCGCATAAACCGTATATTACATGCGTATGCCACAATATCTCGAACTTGCTTTTCTTGCAGAATTCTTCCTGTATCTTATCGATTTTTTTATCATAAAATTCCGTGATCTTTCCGCACCTGACACAACTCATATGATCATGATGAGTATGCCCGAGAACATGTTCGTAAAAAGACCTGCTGCCGTCAGTAATCGATTCTCTTACAAGGCCGGCTTTTATAAACAACGGAATATTCCTGTATATTGAAGCTTTTGAAATTCTTTTATCCGGATAATTTTTTCGTAGCCTGATAAAAAGTGAATCTATATCAAAATGTCCGTCCTTAGCATAAACTTCATCAAGAATTACATCTCTTTCAGGCGTATGCCTCAGATCTTTTTGTTTAAGATATTCATTAAATATTTCTTTATGCTCCTGCATACAATAATATCTCCCTCATATTTTTTACATATTTATCTGAGTTCTTATGCCGTAAACAAAAATCGCGCTATCGTCTTTTGATGCTCCATCCGCGCCCAAAGAACCGTTAGGCTGCCATATAATCTGCATATCAGGGCTGATAGTAACATGGTCATTAAGTTTAAAAGAATAATATGTTTCAAGTTGTGTCTCAGTGTTATGAAAAGCATTCACATCACAGTATTTTTTTCCTGGAACAGACTGTCCTATTGCTATCGCTGCGACATCATGATTTCTGCCCCAAAGATAACCCGTCATCTGAGCGCCTAAAGACCAATGATGTTCAATATTATTAAGGACCGGATCGGCCCATGAATACCTCCCGAAGATACCGTATTTTTCTGTCAGCATCTGATCCAAGCTAAATCCAAACCCTAAATTACCCCTTTCAAAGTTACTCGTATCAGCGATCTTTGCATGAGGTGCTCCATTATACCAAACATAAGTTCTGTAATTCCCGCCCCACTTTTCGCGGCGGAAGATTTCTGACTATATCAGCAACTTCATTAAATGCTTTTTCCTCACCTAATTCATAAACCTTTATTGTCTTTTTATCACTTAATCCATCTTTCCCTTCAATTTGGGCTACAATTTCCTCGACCCAAAAAATCTTTTCGCCAGGGAGTACAATTTTTATTGCATTTGGTAATGGTTTAATTTTATCGAAAAGGAAACAGCGCAAAACACGTTCACGGTCAGTGATATCCTTAAGAATAAGTGTTAATGATCCGTCACCATTTTTTTCTATGTTTGTTCGATTTATATTAAAATGATCATGTAAATACAATCTTCTCTCTAAATATTTTGCAACAACATTTGCACTTACTTTAGCATGAAGAGCTTCCCCTGCAGCAATAATGGCTGTTTTATTTCTGTAGAGAGTAGAGATAAGATGTCTAAATTCCTCATTATGTTCTATTATCAATTTATCACTTGTATCTATAGGGCTAAACCTAGAAAATGGAGCAAGTGTGTCCTTAGATTCCTTCAATGCTTCTTCAGCAAACAAAAAATCAAACGAAGTAGTTGCAAAAGTAACTACAAGAATTGAAGAAATAATTTTTCTTATTTTTTCTAGCTTTTTGTTTTTATACATATCTGTAGGATTATATCATATAAAATATAATGGTAGAAACAATCATATGTAACTTTTTTATATTTAACTAAATATTAAACTTTCTAATGATTATTA
>JADGBB010000050.1 GCA_015231715.1 Candidatus Omnitrophota bacterium | reverse complement strand
TATCTTTACTGTTCCCATAATCCTTATCAAATAAACCTACCGTAACAATATCATCTACCGAATTATCCGGCATGGGTATTTTCTGCATTTTCCCCTGATGAACCCTTTCTTTTTCAGGTCCGTCATATTCAATAGGGTCAAGCACCTCCGCGTCAATATTTTTATCACGCAGAAAAGTGAAACTGTTCTTGGATTCAAACCCATCAACAGTTTCTCCAAGCCCTAACGATACATTTTGAGATATGCCTACTAATAGCACTTTACGCCCGGCAAAAAAAGTTTTTACGATGTCTTCATTTTCAGTTCTCACTACTCCGTTCCTTATAGCGAGTGTGATCTCGTGATCCCTGGCGTGATCTATGCTTCCTATCAATTCACAAAAGTTTGTGAGATCCTTAAAATAACCGGCATCTCTTCCGTTGAGATATTCTTCTTCTATATTGTAACCATCAATAAATCTATTAGCTATATCGTCTATACTTAACCCCAAAAGGGCAAAACCAAACATCTTGTCATACGGAAAAGTATTCGAAAAACCAAAAGCAAACATTGTATTACTAAGTCTTTCCGCTATACTGGGCCATAATAACAATAGCGCCGCCGATATTAGCACAAGAGTTCCCAAAACCGCGATATCAGACAAACCCGTACGTTTCTCCCCTCTGCCTCCTATTCTCTCATGAAATTTCTTAATCCCCGGGTCCTTAACTATGGAGTTAAAAGCTTTTTGCATTCTGATCTGAAAATCCTCCGTTCCTATTTTTCCTTTCATAGGCGCGTAGCCCAAATACGGCCCTGTTCCGTCTTCTTTGTACTTTTTTTCAGGTGCATTTGATATTTCTTTTTCTTCTTTCTGAACCTCGGGCAACGCATTTATTCTTCGCCCTTCAAATTTTATAGAAATGTCCTCTATTCCTGATAAAGATCCGGGCATTTCTATTACATAAGTTGCGGGAAGCGCGCCCGCGGATTTATCTTTTCTTACCAATATCTGATTCGTATTATTTGTTTTGTCCGCGGCTCTGTAATAGAAAAACTGCAGTCCGTCAAAATGAGCACGCTCAATAAGTTTTTCGTCATCTGCTTTTCTTATAAGCGCGCCAAGGTCAAGCTTATCTCCCCATGAATAGTGAAGTGCCGCTAAAAGGCCGCTAAACGCCATCCTTATCTGCCGTATGTCCTGTTCCAAAGCCCCTGTCATATCACCCATAAAAGACGGCACTGCAAGATTATGCGTAACCTGAGCACTTTCATTAGCCTTGAATTCATTCAAAGCCGCGGCATTATCCAATCAAACAGTTTGGATAGTAAATATAGCTATCAACCCTACAGAAATAGCCTTAAAAAAATTAGTTTTTTTATTGTTCATATTCATATTTTGTTTATATATAACTTTATAATATTATAACACATTAACCGCAATATCCAAGTATTTCTTGCCATAACACAATTAATTACAACGACGTAGCGACTTGTTTTTGGCTTTCTTGCCATTGGGTTATTGTGCCCCAATCTATCGGTTGTATATTTAAAAGGAAATCTTTTGAAAAGATAAATTTAAAGAATTCTTCTTTTCCATCGGCCATATCTAAATATTTATCCATGGTCATATCGTTTGTTATATTTTTATGATAATCGATCAAACCTTTAAACGCCGCGTTATATGAAACCGTCAAAGCATCTTTAATTTTCGCGTTCGTTTCTTTATCCAATCTGTTTTTTAAATTCTGTACGGTAAATATTTTTCTGGCGTACATATATCTGGCCATTATATCTATACAACCGCTCTCTCCTCGATCGCTGTAGCTATCGTTTAGAACTCCAACTACTTTTTCGTATTTATTCCCGGAAAACGAATCTCTTATTTTTTCCGATACAATAGAAGGCGCGAAAACAGTAACAAGATTTTTCATTTCCTGATATTTATCCATCAATGGATCTGTCAATCGCATCACGGTTTGTTGAAGTTCATTTTCATAATCCGGAAGATCGCCGTTGATAAGAACGATCTCTCTCTGCCTTTTAGGTGAATCCGCTCCGAAACCGTTACCGAACAAGCCGTTATTAAGATCTTTTTGCATATCGCTGATTTTGCCGCTATTAATACCCTTTAGTACAATGATCACAGTATTTGATATATTTTTATCCTGCCCCGTATCCGCCCCGGAAACCACTGCCATACGTGTGTTTTTTTCATTTGAGACCCGCATTTTTGAAAGAGCCAGATCCTTAGCCGCGGCCATGCTGTTTCTTAAATTTTCATCAAGGGCTCTTGTATCATTTTCGTGTTCTTCTAAAATTTCTATCATGGTTTTATAAAATTTATTTTTGTCATCTTTCTCAAGATATGAGCTCTTTTCAATGAATATGGGTATGGCAAAATTAACTACTTTGTTAAAATAATTTATTGAAAAGTCCGGATCGATTTTGAAAACAGTTTTCATGTCCCTCAAAATATCAAGAATATCCGAAAGTTTTCCCAGCTGCATCCTGCGCACAAACTCATCCGTATAATATGTTTCTTCCGCTTTTTCAGCCGGTTTATAGTTTTTTTTAGGATCTGCCAACCTTCTCATGTATTCTATAAGTAACGGACGCTCAAGCTGTTTTTCAGTATATTCCCCCGTCAGAATTAATTCTTCGATCAATTTATCTTTGAACTTTGAATTTTCGTATTTAGCGTCGCCTTCAAGTTTAGTCAGTATCCTGACTCCAAGAAGAATAGCGTTGAGTTTGAATGCCATAGTTTCTTCATGCTTGTACATTGAGCTTTCATCCGTCTTCATCATATTTCTGTAATACTCTCTATACATATTATAATATTCATTCTGATCTTCTCTGGTATCATGCAGGATGATTATCATAAGTGAAACAGTATCAACTACTCCGAATATTTTAACCGCGTTAACAGCGACCCTCAACTGATGGTATACATACGGATCATTGTTTTTGCGTCTCTGATCTTTATGCATATACGCCACGGTTTTTATAGTGGCATCAATATCTTTTCTTGACGCCGCATCAAGACCCGGTCCTATAGCCCCGAATAACTCGCGTGTTAATTCTTCTATATGAGCATTTTCGTTTTCCGAATATATGTTCCCGCCGGAAAAAACCATTCTATCATAAAGTTTTTTAGTAGCCCTCCTGGCCCCCTCAAGATCCGTGCCTAGGCTTTTCAGCATATCCTCAAACTCTTTCAGCTTTTCTATTTCAAAACTATCCCGGTAGGTGCCTTTATTGATAAACCTTTCCAATATGTCAACCGGCGCTTCATCTTTTTTGTACGACGCAGCCCCCAAAGCCGCTTCGACGGCGTATATTCCCTTTACTCCGTCCGCGATAACGCCTATTTCATCCATGAATTTATTATCTTTAAGTATCTGGCGCATCATTTCATACTGCACTATCGCCGGTGCTGTTTTCACGTCAAACCCGGAGATTTTGACAGATCTCCCGTCGGTAGCGGAATTTTCCGCGGATAAAGACCGGTAAGACAGCGACCCTTTTCTAATCAAGTTTTCTCTTATTGCCGTCAATCCTTTTTTGAACTCTTCCCGCTGATATTCCGAACTCAATTTCATCCCGCGGTCTTTAATATTTTTGTTCGCCCATTCAGTCAAATCCACGTCATCTGCTATAACTCCGTCCTTTAACCCGCTCTCCAGTTCCGCTGCCAGAGATACCATCATACGCTCAAACTCAGAGTCATTAAGCGCTAACATATTCCCCATCAGGTTCCCGCAAACACCGTATTCCATGAGTTTTCTTCTTTGTTCGGCTGTAAATATTGTCTTTGTTGTATTTATTCCATTTTCTATAACTGTTATTTTTTTGTTCAGTATTTTAGCTTTTTCTCTTATCTCCTCAGGGGTATATGCTGATGTATATTTACCGTCGGTCCCCCGGGCGATCAACTTGTCACCGGCATAATCATGCGCTTTTTTTATAGCTTCAAATTCTATATCGTTTATTTTACGGCCTAGAGCTGATTCTGCTTTAAGACGCAATAATTCCTCCGGATCTTCTGATAAATTATTCCATTCGTCTTCGTTATATGTATTAGGGGCTCGAATATTATTCGACTCTACTAACGCGGTGGCATAAAAACCGACATTTTCATTCCTATTTTGTCTGGCCGTATTTGACATATAATCTTCAATTTTACCCGCCTCAGCGGAGGCGAGCATAGAATTTATTGAAACAAGGTTTTTAAATATTAACCTTATCTTGAGCGGTATATCGTATCCTCTTTTTTCCATTTCCTGCATTAATCCTACCAACAAACTTAAATCGCTTCTTCTGCCTTTAAGACTCCAAGCTATTTTCAAACGTTCAATCTTTGAAACAGGCCTTTTCTCCTTTTGTACCGATACAAAATAATCAATAAAGTTATTCAGCTTATCAAAGTTATCCATCATTTTGAACTTGCCCGATTTTTTGGGAACAATAATAGACTTAACAAAATCGCTGTCTTTTTGATCCAGTACAAGATAATAATTACGGTCGATCATACTCACTTCATTCTTTTGAGAAAGCATATAATTACCAAAATGTATATCCGAGTGTATTACATATGCTTTTTTACCGTCTATTTCACAAGGCACATTCAGATCTCTAATAAAGTTCTCAACTACGGTTTCTGTAGCCCGTTTTAAAATATTTTTATTCTCGGTATTACCCGGTGTCATATTCTTTAGTATGCTGTTAAGCGTTTTCCCCTCAACGAACTCTTCTCTTTTTATATCCTTATTGTTTGGTTTCATTGATTCAGGTATTCTAAGCATCATTCCGTTACTGGATGTGAAATTTTTATGTTCCGCCCGGTAAACCGCATCTATTTTCATAAAATCAGGATCGTTTATATCTTTTCCTATCCAATCTACAATATCTTTAAGCATTCTTAACGCTATATCATACTGCTCTTTTTCTTTTTTCCCTTTAGCATCTTTCCTCAGCTCTTCGACTATTTTTATAGCTTTACCGGCTACTTCTTTAACTTCTCCTTCAGCGTTGGGATTTTTTATCTTCAGCACCTCTTTTCTTATTTCGCCTGTAACCGGATCTTTAATACTTACCTTAAATACGGTTACGATAGATCCTCCTCCGCGTTTTTCGTCTATACTTACAATACTTTCGACATATTTTTTAAGCCCGGAATTTTTGGGATATCTTTCAACTGCCTTTAAAAGAGTATCCCATGCAGTGAACTTGTTCATACCTTTGGCATTATCATATATGTCTCTGAACCTAGCCTCATACTCGTCAGACAACGGCAGGTACTGTCCCAATACCTGCAAGAACCTCACGCCCAGTGCCCCCAGGCTTTGGCATGTTTCGACAACTACGTCTATTGCTTCCATGCTTTGGGCTCTTTTATTCTTGTCTTCCTGCAAATCACTGTTTTTCACATCATAAAAGTACTCGATCTCGCCGGTCAGATCTTCGGCTACTTTTCGCACATTATTGACGGCAGTAACCGGTATTTGTTTATTCCCGTAATTATCCAAAAATTCAACATAAGCCGTTTTATCTAACTTATTCAAAGGCTTGGACGATTCATCCCGGCTTGAATTTATAGCCAGTGTGAACTCATTTTTTTTGTTCCACAATACGCCTCCGAGATCATCATTTGTAAGTTTTGACGCGGTTCTAGGTCTTTGAAGAAATGTTTTTAACAGAATGTTTTTAAAATAAAAAGCTATAGTGGCAGAATTAAATAAATAACCGTTTTTATTGTTATCTGACCCGATTTTTTCTGTTGTTTTAAGCATTTTAAATATTATTTTTGTTATAAGGCTCGATACAGCGTTATTTCCTTTGATATTCTTAGCTAATACCCCGGCAAAACTTTGCCTTCCGGTATCGGAATTTAAAATACCGTTCTTACCTGTTAGTATTTTCTGCAAAATCATGCTTTTTTTCGAGGGTGTGAGGCTATAGAGACGCTCGATGAACTCATCAAAAGTAATGATGTCGTATTTCCCTGTTCCTATGAGTTCTATCCTGTCATTATTAACAACTACGCTATACTGCCCTGCACCTTCGGTTAACATAACAGCCTTGAACCAATGCTCAACAAACTTTGACCTTAAAGCTTCATCATTCTCCCTCGAAGATATCATCAAACTGAATA
The DNA here is from genome assembly GCA_015231715.1 of Candidatus Omnitrophota bacterium. The sequence continues at coordinate 2,355 of JADGBB010000050.1, read as the reverse complement.
ATTCTTCGGCCTGCCCTCCTGTTATCATTCGTTCAATAACAGTGTCCGTTATGATCAGCGCATCAGTTTTAATATTTCCATTTTTTATAATCTCATTTTTTTTCATTGTATATACTTTTCTGTAATATTCATACCCATTACGTTCACCCATTTTAGTGTCAACAATATGCTCCAATATTTCCTGTGTCATTATGGTAGCCTCTATTAATCTATCTATTAGTTTGACTACGTATTCATCGGGCAATTTATCGATATAGATCTTGGAAATATTATTTATAATATTTTGTTTGCCTTCGCTTTCAGGCAGAAAATTGTTTAAAACGAACAGATTTTCAATAGCTTCATCAGGATTTCTCAAAATATTTATATCGTTTACTTTTTTCAGTAAGGTCTGGGCATATGCCTTGTGTAAAGGAAGAAGCCATTCACAATGTTTTTCGGTAAAACCTACAAGCGATCTTTTTCCGGCATCCCAATTGTACCTGTAAAAATTATCGCAATTACTGACCAGATTAGAATATATTCTTTCGGCTTGTTCGATCTTTTCAACCCGGGTTATACGGGATATTTCCAGGTCTCTAGGCAGCACAAAAAATGGAAGTGACAGGTATTTGTCTTTTTCTGCGTATATTTCATTTCTTAAAGGTGTTTGAGTTATATTATGATCAAATGTTTTACTCAGAAATTTCCATATATATCCGCAGTCGCTCGGATCAAGAGCTTTATACAAATCCATGGACTTTTCTGACTCCACAAGTTCCGCTGCTCTATTAGCTCTCTCTTTGATATCTTTAGCCGGCAATAATGCCGCTAATTCCAGAACCGAACATAAAAGACCGAACATCTTCAATTCCCCTGTCGTCATAAAACTGCTATCATCGTTCATATACAGTTCGATACTTTGAAGATATGCTTCTCCTTGCTTATTTCGCTCAAGATCTGGCCGTGTTTTTTCAAAAATCGGCAGCAATGCTTCATTTTCTTCATTCCAACAGTCCAAAAATACTTTAAATAACCAATCGCTCAATCCCTTATCTTCTTTAAATATCAGGTCTATTTCGGGAGTATTTTTCATATGCCTCAAAGTATTGATAAAAAATTCATGGTTCTCATATACCGAAAAGAACCTGAGTGCCTGCTCCTTATCGCGGGACTTTAGCATTTTGACCATTTCATTTAATTCTCTGTTTTCTTTCGGTTTTACCTCTTCTTTTCCGAATAATGATTCATAGACATCCATATATGTAAACGCGGCATTATACGGCAGTTTCGTCAAAATTCCGTTTAATCTTTTATCGTTCTCATTACTGCCATACAAATTGCCCTTTGCAGGTCTAGCGGATAATTTTTCATAAAATCCCAATAATAATCTGATCTTATCTATGTATTCGCTATATGTTTGTTCGCTATATTCGTTCGCGGACCAAAAAGACACTGAAAATATATCTATGGTTTCTTTGATGTTTTCGTCAATATTTCTGTTCCTATTCTGCATCAAATTTTTATTAAGAATAAAAATGATGCTCATAGTTTCAAAATAAGGTTCAACCTTTTGCTCATACTCGTATTCTTTTTGTACTTTGTTCCTGACATTATAATTATTTAAAAGATAATCTGCCAAAAAATTTACGGTGTGATTTTCTTTTATCTCGTAATTGATCGCGCTAGTATCCACAAAATATTGTTGAAATATTTTTGATGACCCTTTACTGATCCCTATCAAAAAATACTCTATAGCCCTTGTATCTAAAATGTTCTTAACTTTTTTAATTGTATCATTCCTTTCAAATGCCTCTATCAATTCTCTCAAAGCGGCTTTGTATAATTTATTATCACGAAAACTGTATAACATCATATTAAAAAACAGTATATTTTCCCCTTCTTTATTCAGCCCGTGTTCTATTGCAAAATCATGAACATATTGATCAAAAAATTCAACTATGCATAGAAATTGTTTATCGATATTGTCTATCTCAAGATACTGGTTTTTGGCTTTATTCAGCTTTGTGAATATTTTTTCAGCAACCTCAAGAACTACATCAATAGATGTTTTTTTCAGTTCCGTTATCATTTTTTCTGTATCATTTATACTCGCCAAATAACTGACTAAATCCTGGTTAAGCGCTCTTGTTTTCCAGTCGTGAGGAATAGTCACATCATGCTGCCTCTCATTAGGTCCAACCTCGTTATCATGAAATTTATTATAAATAATGTCTAGGCCTGTCCTGTTATCAGTGTGTCCATGCACTAGACCATGATCCGAGTTAGGATCTGTCAGAATCTCCAACACTTTCTGTATAGCCCTTGGATTAAATCCAAGTTTCCCGACTTTTTCAGAACTTTTCACATCACATA
>JADGBB010000004.1 GCA_015231715.1 Candidatus Omnitrophota bacterium | reverse complement strand
GGGTCGTCTTCTATTAGGTCGAAGGCTTCTTCTCTTGCTTGTTCCATTATTTTGTAATCTCTTAAAATATTTCCGAAACGCAGTTCTGGTAAACCGCTTTGACGTTTACCTAAAAATTCTCCCGGGCCTCTCATTGAAAGATCTGTTTCGGCAATTTTGAACCCGTCATCCATACCCGATATCGTCTGGAGCCGTTCTTTTGCGCTTTCTGTTGCGGCATCTGCTACGAGGACACAATAAGAATCCCTGTTTCCTCGGCCAATGCGTCCTCTTAGCTGATGCAATTGGGCTAAACCGTATCTCTCGGCATTCTCGATTATCATAATTGAAGCATTCGGCACATCAATGCCGACTTCAACTACAGTTGTCGCAACTAATATATTAATTTTACCTTTTTCAAAATCTTTCATAATTTTTTCTTTTTCAGTGCTGTCTGTTTTTCCATGAACTACGGCAATACTTCTATTCGGAAATATTTTTTCTTTAAGATATTTATGCATACTTTCAACCGAAGCTAAATCTTTTGCTCCTTCTGATTTAATGCGAGGACATACAACAAAAATTTGACCACCATCATCTATTTCTTTATCAACGAATTTATACAGTTCTTCTCTTCCTTCTTCGTCTACCCAATATGTAACTATATTCCCTTTTTTCTTAGGTTTTTCTTTCAGCGATGAAAGATCCATATCGCCGTAAACCGTTAATGCTAAACTGCGTGGTATCGGAGTCGCCGTCATAACAAGAGTATCCGCTTTAATATTTTTTTCCATTAAAGTTTTTCGCTGATCCACACCGAATTTATGCTGTTCGTCAATAACCGCAAGGCCGAGATTAGCGTATGTTATATTTTTTTGAAAAACGGAATGTGTTCCTACAATAATATCGGCAGTTCCGGAACTAATATCATTTTGTGCCCTGTTTTTTTCTTCTTGAGTCATCCCGCCGGCTAAAAGCGTAACGTTTATACCCAATGGCATAAGAAGTTCGCTTAAAGTAAAAAAATGTTGTCTCGCCAATATTTCAGTCGGCGCCATAAAGACAGCTTGATACCCTCCCTTAAACGCCAGAAACGCTGCATACATTGCTACTACTGTTTTCCCGCTGCCGACATCGCCCTGTAAAAGCCTGTACATGGGCTTATCAGAAGACATATCTTTTTCGATCTCTTTCATACATTTTTGTTGTCCTTGAGTTAATTCGAAATCGAAAATATTTTTATATTCATCAAGAACATTAACATCAACTTTATGCGCTATCCCTTCTTTTTTATTTTTTCTTTTTTTAAGAGCCATTATTATCTGTAAAAAAAAGAATTCTTCAAATACAAGCCGCCTATAAGCCATGTCAATATTTTCAAAACTATTAGCATAATGAATATTTTTAAAAGCAAAATCAATATCAACAAGTTTTTGCCTGGCTCTTACGCTCGTAGGCAGTATTTCATCTAAAACCGAAAGGTGTTCATGCGTAGCTGCGTAAGTAATTTTTCGAATATATTTTTGTGTTAGATCTTTTGTTAATGGATATACCGGAACTATTCTAGCCATTTCAACTGAGCCGGATTTTTTTATATTTTCTAATAGATCATAAGCCGGATGCATAACAACCAGCCGTCCCTGACTTTCGATAGTTCCATAAAAAAGCAATATATCGCCGTTCGTGAACTTTTTATGCATGAAAGGCATATTGTACCAAACCGCCCAAATACGGCCTGTTCCGTCATCAAGCATGACTTCAACGATATTTGTTCCTGTTCTTGCCGTAAAAATACTCTGTTTAATAACCTGCCCGGCGAAAGCGCTATCCTCTCCAGGTTTTAAATCCTTTATTTTATGGATATTACGTCTATCTTCGTATCTTCTTGGCAAATAATAAAGAAGGTCCTTAATAGTATAAAGCCCCATCTTATTAAAGATCTCCGCCTTCTTAGGCCCGACACCTTTAACATACCTAATATCAATATTTTTATTTGCAATAGTATTCATATTCATAACCGTACCGATAAAATATTTGGGTCCTGCCATCGTTCCAACTTTGTGTGTATTTAAAAAATACACACAAAGTTTACACCATGTCACCCAAATATTTTATTCACTATTCACGTTTTCATCACTACGCAATAAGATTTTTTATAAACCAAACGTAGCTGTACATTTATTCATTTCTTCATTTTTTAACTTGCATTAGTTGTTCTATTATGATAACATTCTAGTCTGATTTTCAATTATAAGAGATTAATACAGATAAGGCAAGAAGGAAGGTAATATTATGTCAAGAGAATGTGCAATATGCGGTAAAAAACCTGTTAGCGGCGGAACTATAAGCCGTAGAGGTATGGCTAAAAGTAAAGGCGGAGTGGGTCAAAGAATCACAGGAAGAACACTACGAACTTTCGCTCCAAATATACAAAATGTTAATGCAATGGTCGACGGAACAAAGAAAAAACTCAAAGTCTGTGCCAAATGCATTAAAGCCGGCAAAATCACAAAAGGCTAACCACATAAAACGTGCAAATAAAGCACGACAATTAACATAAAAAAACCGGATATTTTAATCCGGTTTTTTTATTTCTGCAATATTTTACTAAAACTATCATGACTCTCGATCTAGACCCAATATGTCAACCCCGTCATTCTGAGGCCCTGCAAGGGACGAAGAATCACAGCCCCACGTTACACAGATCCTTCGTCTCATCGTCCGTTACAAATACAAAACAAGTCCCTTATTTCTAGTTTCGGGGTCTGACCCCATTATAAAAAAAAAACGCAGGGCTCGAAAGCCCTGCGTTTTTTTGTCTTCTAAATGATTTTTTAATTAGAAGCTTAATGCAACTGTACCGACTATGTCAGTAGCGATTGCATCTTGATTGTCAGGATATGTGCTGCCTGGGAAGAACCATGCAGATAGGAGACCAAAAGATACATCTTCTGTGTAATCCCATATTGCCTGTAGGTTAACTTCGTCGCCTATATTCTTGTTACCTGCTCTAGATGTTGGTTTCTCTGCCATCCAGAAATGAGCATAAGTAGCATTCAAAGTTAAGCTGTCTGTAGGTTCAACTGTACCTCTCAAAAGCACCTGATGCTGGTTAGTGTCACCTGCTGTATCGTTAGCATATTGAGTTGTGTAAGTATTACCCTGAAACTCTCTGATAGCTGTATCAAATTTACCTCTGTACATTCTGTTCCAACCATTGAAATCACCAGTTGTTCCATTTGTTTCATCAAGAACATCTTTCTGTCCTGAGTAGTAGATATATTCTACGCCAACAACAGGTCTCCAAGCATAATCATCCTGGAAAGTTCTGATCTCTAACATAGCGTCTATCGCCCATGCGCTTCTGTCTCTAACTGTTGACTGTGTTGTTGGTGTTGTGTTGTTTAAGTATTCACCTAACTGATAAGCACCTTCAAGTCCAACTGTCCAATCTTCGATAGGATCAAAGCTACCTCTTAAACCAAGTGTATGAGTATCATTGATATATTTGTTAGTTCCTGCATTTGTTGCACCTGATCTACGATCATTGTTGTAAAACCAATAACCTTCCATTTCTGCATTGTAGTCATCAAATACATAACCAACATTGATGCCCCATAGGTTAACATCATCATCAGCTCTTCTCATGTTTTCATCTATTTTTGCATATAAAGCATCGATTGTCCAAGGATCATAATCTAAAGTTGCTCTGATTGCATCATAAGAAGTGATAGCTGAATATTCAGGAGCAAAAAGTGCTGCTGTAGGATCCTGTGGTGCTGCACCAATTATAAAGCCATTACCAAAAGTGATATCCTGACGACCAATCTTCAATGTGAGAGGTGAATACAAGAATTCTTTTAGTTCAATGTAAGCCAAATCAACAATTACATCAAACTGACCTTGAGTTGTAGGAGCTACACCGTTTAGTTCGAGATCACCTGTGCTATTGTAAGCATTGTTTCCCCATACTCTCTGGTTAACAAGTCTTATAACACCGGCTACATTGTCAGTAAGATCAGCATCTATCTGAACTTCTGCTTGGCTCATCAAATGTGTATCCCAATCAGTTGTTGCAGTCTGACCAGTACCTTTACCATTGTAATCACCTGTTGACAAATCATAGTTCTGTCTTGCTATTGTTCTTTCTGTTATTGCACCTGAAACTTTAACACTCTGTGTTTCAGCATACGCTGCAGTACCTAATGCAAATGCTATTGCCAAAACTAGCATAATTTTTGCTATTTTCATTACATTACCTCCTTAAGGTATGTTTTATTTTTTGTTCGTATATTAATCAGAAAGGAAATATTCCTTTCTTCTTGCTTTCTATATAAGTATCGTCGGATTGTTGGTGATCTTTGGCATGAAATAGAATTGTATTATTTCCTCCCCCCTTTTTTTGCCGGATTTAAAACCACCTAAGACGGTACATGCTCGTTTGCTCAACGCTGTTGGCTTTATTGCATAAGGCTTTTAGCATTGTGCGTTGTTTGTAAAATGAAACTTGTCAAATAACAATACGAAGATTTGTTCACACATACACTTCTTCATATATTCTAACTTTCTGAAAGAGTATAGCATAATGGTATTCTAAGTCAAGCACACAAAATAAAAAAAACACGTGTTAAGAGAATGGAATTCTCGCCATGTTGCGCCGCAGGGCTGAGATTCTTCGGCCCTTGCAGGGCCTCAGAATGACGGAGTTTGATGGCGCTTATATTTACTTGAATTTGTGAAGTTTAGAATATCTTGGATATTAACTCTGTGGAATTATAAATGATCTCTGACTTTATTTTTTCTGAATCTGTCAGTGATTCAAAAACATTTCGATGAGTTATTATGCTCATGATGTCATTAGGCGCATGGGAGTCAGTGTTTACAACCATTTTAGCTCCTACCTTTATTGATGTGTCAAACACATGCTTATTTGTCTTATTATGTCCGTTTCTAGCGGTTAGTTCGATATATACCCCTTTTGATGCGGCCATTGCAGCGTCTTCAATCAAGAGTTCGCCTGGATGCGCCAAGATATCGCATTTTGCTTCGATAGCGGCTCTATTCGTTCCTTTAATAACAGGCTCTACCGGGGATTCTCCGTGTACAACTACGATTTTTGCTCCGTTTTTGCGGGAAAATGCAACAAGTTCTCCTATTACTTCAATAGGAACATGCGTGATCTCAACACCCGGAAGAACTTTAATATCCCAATATCTGTTCAAAACTGCCGATACTTCTACAAGACTTGCAATTACTCTTCCTATATTAGAGTGATCGGCATGGTCTGTAATGGCTATTGTTTTAACTCCATTGACTAAAGCTCTGCGAACTAGTTCGCTTGGGAGTAAGAGGCCATCGCTTAATAAGGAATGGGTGTGTAGGTCGATCATATTGTTCCTTTGGGTTGGGTTAAAAGTGGTAATCCCATGTTTATTGTGTTATTTGGTGTATTATTTATATGTTTTCCCATTTTTTTGTTGTTTTTTGTTGTTATAAATCACCTTAGATCCTTCGCTTCGCTCAAGATGACGTTTTGATTTGCTAAGGATGACTATTTGTTTCTCTCATGATGACGGTTTTTTTACTCTGCAATACGGCTTTATTCTACATTTTTCGGTTTGTTTCGTATTTGCTGACAATTCAATTGTATTAATAGCCTCTTCTAGTGGCTTCTTTTTGTAGTTTTCCTCTTATTGTGTAGGGCATTCCTATGGATCTTGCTTTATAATCGGCCCAGGCACTGGCTTCACTTGTGTAATCTGATATGGTATAAGGTATGCCTAACCCTGTTTTTGTTGTGTCTTTATGTATGATCGGTGTATATCCGCTTGCGTATTTACTTTGTACCACTAAAACATCAGGGCTATCTGTTGTTGGATCGATTATTACATTTTCATCAAAGACTAATTCAAAATTTTGATCGTCGATATAATATATTTGATTTTTGACTACCCGTTTTCCTTCATATGCTTGGCCGTCTTTACCGACAGTTTTGTCTGTATTTTTGACTGTAGGATCCACATAATTTATTTGATTTATTATATTTTTAATTTTGATAGGTGAGCTGCCCTCTTCTTCATATATTTGGGGAACAACCATATTTTTTTTATACTGATTAACATCGGTAGGACTATGAATATCAAAATTATTAAATAAGACTGTTAATTTATCAGGACGATTATAAGTAGAATCTTCAAATTGAGTAGTTTGAATTTGTTTATTTGGATTTTGATCAATTGTTTGATTCTCAGTTTTATCTGGTACTAGCTCTTCATTATCTGTAGATTGATCTTCTACTGGTTCAGTTTTTTTAATACCTTCAGCAACCAAAATATTTTCATTATCTAGTACTTCTTTTTCATCAACTAAGATCTCCTTATCATTATCAATCGCATCACGAGAAGAAAAAATTTGATCATCACTAGCGGTCCTTTCATCTGCTTCATCTGCTTCATTTACTTCATCAATGACATCTTGAACATCTGAATCTGTTGAATAAATAATATCTTCCTGAGCAAATGAAATATTAGAAAAACAAATAACCGATAAAACCATGATTAGAACCAGAAGAATATTTTTTATCATATTACCTAGCTCCTTCATTCATGGGCGTAGTATTGGATACTAGCTCTTGCCAATATTCTCTCATTTGTTTTTTATCATTTGTTCTTTCGCTTACCCATTTCCATGTTCGGCCGGTTGCAGTATCAATTTTTACCAGCTCATTATCCCCCCATCTGGTAAGCACACCTTGCTGGTCTACAAAAAAACTTTTAACTACAAGATTTTTTACTTGATATCGGCCGTTATATTCTTCGGACTGTTCTTGAGCAAATAACTGCGTTGATAAAAGGACAGCAAAAATTATTACACATAATAATATCTTCATGAACTCATTATAGGCAAAGCAGCTTAAAAAAACAAATTATTTCTCAATGTTGCAAAAGACTCTTTAGATGTGTATAATGTGAACGTTCTTTTAAAATGCGTCCCCGTAGCTCAGATGGATAGAGCGACTACCTCCTAAGTAGTAGGCCGACCGTTCAACTCGGTCCGGGGACGCCATTTATTTTCTACCCTTTTTGCTTTTTATTGTGTTCCAATATGAATTAGTTTAAAAATTAGGAAGAGACAACATATCATGCCGTCAATATCAAGATTAAGAAATGTTCAAATTTTATAAGTTATATTGTTCTATTTTTTGTTTCAAAAGAGGAATTTCGTTTGAGATAATGTCCCACAATATTCTGTAATTAATACCGAAATATTCGTGGATTATAACATTTCTGAAGTCTGTCAGATCTCTCCATGGAATATCCGGATAGTTTTTTCTTATATTATCGGGCAACTGATTCGCCGCCTCTCCGATTATCTCAAAATTCCTTATTGTAGCGTCTCTCGTTTTCTTGTCATTTATAAAATCATCTATAGTTAAACCATCGTTGTATAGAAGTATGCTGTCAACAGCTTCTTTGATCTCATCAAGATATAGCTCATAATTTCTATTTTTCACAAAACTTGCTCCGCTTCCGCCAGCACAAAAGATCTTATCCTCTGTTTCAGAGAATCTCTGCACACTAGATCCACTTTTTGTCCGAATAAATCTTGGTACTCCCGCAAGCATCCAACGTAATTACGAAATGTTGGTTCTTTAAATTCAATCAATAAATCTACGTCACTTTCTTCCGTAGCCTCTTCGCGAACGCATGAACCAAACAAAAAAAGCGATTTTATTTTATATTTCTCGGCTATTCTCAAATTTTTTAATAATATATCTTTTATCTCTTTTTTACCCATAAATTTATCCTTGGTCCTGTTTTTGTTATTAGTATATCATAACGCCTATACTATGAGAAGGGCAACAGCAAAAAGAATTAATCTGTTATTATTGCTTAGATTTGCGCTTGAGTTTTTTTGTGGAGGGTTTAACTGTAGGTTTTGTTTTTTTTGTTTTTGGAGTTTTTGCGGTTAATTTTACTTTTGTCTTTCGGCTTTTTACTTTAAGTGTTCGGCGTTCGGTTTTTAATTTTCTTCGGTCACCTGCTGTCGTTTGTCTGCGATTATCGCCTTTTCTTCTGTCAGTTTTTTTCATCCGTCTATCTAATGGATTTTTTTCTTCATCCGTCTCTTTTTTCTGCGACTTTGCTACTTTCTTAATTCTTTTTACTATTCTTTCCGCTTCTGCTGAAATATCTTTGCCTTTTGAATTAAGAAGCCTGTCTTCGGCTTCCTGCTCTTGATCTTCCATCATTTTTCTCATTTTGACCATGCAGGCAGCTTCTATTTGTCTTACTCTTTCTCTTGTAATTCCAAAGTGCTGTGCGGTATCTCTTAATGTGTGAGTAGTCCCGTCAGTCAGACCAAAACGTAATGTTAGGATCTTTTGTTCTCTCTCCGTCATTGTTTCTAATAGCTTTTCGATTCTCTCTCTTAAAAGAAACTTGCTTAGCTCGTCTACCGCATTTGTTATACTTTCATCTTCTATGAGGTCCATAAATTCTGAACCCCCGGAATCTCCGATAGGTGCGTTGAGACTGGCTATGCTTGATGACATTCTGTTAAGCTGTTTTACTCTTGCTAAAGGCAGTTTCATTTTTTTAGCTATTTCCGTTACTTCAGGATTTTTCTTTTCTGATTGAGAAAGTTGTTTTTTTATTTTTTGAAAACGCATCAGCATTTCCATAACATAAACCGGAATGCGGACTGTCTTCCCCTGATTAGCCACGGCTCTTGTAATATATTGTTTTATCCACCATGCTGCGTAAGTGCTGAATCTGTATCCTCTTTCAGGATCAAATTTTTGCACCGCTTTCATTAGACCCAAATTGCCTTCTTCTATAAGATCCAGCATCGGAACGCCTAGATAACTGTATTTTTTAGCGATATTAATAACAAGCCTAAGGTTGCTTTTTATCATTTCTTGACGGGCTTTCGCATCGCCCAGCTTAACCTTACGGGCAAGTTCACCTTCTCTTTTTTGTGTCAAAAGCGGCAAACTTCTAATATCTTTTAAATACAGTTTTATTGCATCCATATTTTCTCGTCTCTAGTTTTTCGTTGCTCGTTTTTTTTAAGTGTTTGGTGTTCGAGAAATTATTCCCGAACACCAAACACTTAATTCCATTTTTTTATGCTAATGCCGCTTGAGCTGCCGCTAGTTTTGCTATCGGTACTCTGAACGGTGAACAGCTGACATAGTTAAGTCCTGCTTTTACAAAGAACTTAACTGAATCAGGGTCTCCTCCATGCTCTCCGCAAACACCGCATTTAAGGTTTTTACGTGTACTTCTTCCTCTTTCGACTCCTAGTTTAACCAATTGACCGACTCCTTCCTGATCAAGAGACGCAAATGGGTCTACAGGAAGAATTTTGGCTTCCAAATATTCAGGCAAGAAAGACCCTATATCATCACGGCTAAAACCAAATGTCATCTGTGTCAGGTCATTTGTACCGAATGAGAAAAATTCCGCTTTTTCCGCAACTTTATCTGCTATCAATGTCGCACGCGGTATTTCCATCATTGTTCCGACCATATATTTTACATCTGATTTTCTAGCTTTGATTATTCCGTCAGCAACTTCTCTTGTGATCTTTTCCAAAATATCAAATTCATCTTTTGTTCCTATTAGCGGTATCATGATCTCAGGCAAAACTTTCACTTTTTTTGCGGCCATGTTACATGCTGCTTCAATTATTGCAGTAACCTGCATTCTGCATATTTCAGGATATGTTATAGACAAACGGCATCCTCTATGTCCAAGCATCGGGTTCATCTCATGTAAAGAAGAAACTTTTGCTTTTACAAGTGCAGCTGTTGTACCTAATCTTTTGGCCATCTCTTCCTGTCCTGCGTCATCATTCGGCAAAAATTCATGAAGCGGCGGATCCAAAAGTCTTACAGTTACAGGGTAACCGTTCATAGCTTTGAAGATACCTTCGAAATCAGTTCTCTGGTAAGGCAACAATTTTGCCAAAGCTATTTCACGACCCTGAAGGTTTTCGGCTAGTATCATTTCTCGGATCGCCCAAATTCTTTCGCCTTCAAAGAACATATGTTCAGTACGTGTAAGCCCTATACCTTCAGCACCGAAAGAAATAGCGTTAGCCGCGTCTTTTGGTGTATCAGCATTTGTTCTAATATTTATCTTTCTGTATTTATCTGCCCAGCCCATAACTTCTGTAAACATTTTGCAGATAGGATGGTTAAGTGCTTTTTTATCGCGTTCAATTATTCCTAGAACTACAGGAGAAGCCGATGTTGCAACTTCACCTAAAATAACTTCACCGCTAGTACCGTCAACTGATATCATATCATGATTGTTAATAACTGTTGAGCCGACTTTAATGGTGTTAGTCTTGCTGTCTATATCTAATGCACCGCAGCCTACTACACAACATTTACCCCAGCCTCTTGCTACAACAGCCGCATGTGATGTCATTCCGCCTGTTGATGTCAATATGGCTTCTGCTGCCCACATACCGCTGACGTCTTCAGGAGAAGTTTCTTTTCTGACTAGGATTACTTTTTTACCTGTTTGAGCTACTTTAACGGCGTCATCTGCCGTAAAACAAACAAGTCCATTTGCTGCGCCGGGTCCAGCCGGAAGCCCTTTAGCTACACATCTTTTTTCTGCGACAGCTGCTGCTTTAGCCTTTAAGTCAAAAATTGGAAACAAGAGCTGATTTAAATGTTCACCTTGTATTCTCTTGATAGCTATTTTATCGGTGATCATTTTTTCATTTACCATATCACAAGCTATTTTTACCGCGGCAAGACCTGTTCTTTTCCCGCCTCTTGTTTGAAGCATAAAAAGTGTTCCGTCCTGTATAGTAAATTCAACATCCTGCATATCCTTGTAATGTTTTTCAAGTTTAAGGCGGATCTCGTTCAGCTGTTTATAGATCACGGGCATTTTTTTCTTAAGTGTATCTAACGGAAGCGGTGTCCTGATACCGGCAACAACGTCTTCTCCCTGAGCGTTTATTAAATATTCGCCGTAGAACTCATTATCGCCGTTAGAAGGATTACGAGTAAACGCTACTCCTGTACCTGAATTATCACCCATGTTGCCAAAAACCATAGCCTGAACATTTACTGCTGTACCTTTATAACCTGTCATTTTGTTAAGTCTTCTGTAAGTAACAGCTCTTGGAATATTCCATGATTTAATAACCGCATCAATAGCAAAACCCAACTGTGTACGGGCATCTGTCGGGAATGGTTTGCCGACATGTTTTTTATAAACTTCTTTATATGCCGCAACAACTTCTTTAAGTTCAGCCGCTGTTAAATCAGTATCCAGGGCTCTATTGTATTTAGTTTTAATTCTTGAAAGTTCTTCCTCAAAATGATCGTGGTCAACACCCATACATACATCGCCGAACATATTGATAAAACGGCGGTATGAGTCCCATCCCATTCTTTCGTTCTTAGTTTTGGCTATAAGTCCTTCTACAACTTCGTCATTAATACCAAGATTAAGAACAGTGTCCATCATGCCAGGCATAGATACCGCTGCACCTGAACGGACAGAAACTAATAATGGTGATTTTGGATCGCCTAGTTTCGCGCCCATTTCCTGTTCCAGTTTTTTGATATTAAGGTCGATCTGTTTGTCTAATTCGGCAGGTTTTTTAAGACCGTGCGAATAATAATATTCACACACGTCTGTCGCGATAGTAAATCCCGGAGGAACAGGAACACCAATGCTGGCCATTTCAGCCAGATTCGCGCCTTTACCGCCGAGGATCTCTTTCATCGTAGCATTACCTTCGGATTTTCCTTTGCCGAAAAAGTAAACATACTTATTACTTTTCTTTGTTGCCATTTCTACCTCACTCTCCTTTTTAATTTTACATTCCAGATCTTTGATTTTAAGTTTAAAGGCTTCAGCCATTTGTAAATAAAATCAAACTTTTATACCTTAAGCATATCACCTAGATATGCCTTTATGCCTTCCATCGATATTCTTTCTTGTTTCATTGTATCTCTTTCTCTGATAGTAACTTTTCCGTCTTCCAAAGAATCAACATCCACGGTTATGCAGAAAGGTGTTCCGATCTCATCCTGTCTCCTATATAACTTTCCTATTGAAGCAGTGTCATCATAAACAGCCCGGTAGTTGCCTTTGACATCATCTCTGATCTTATGAGCTTTTTCAACTATATCCGGATTCTTTTTTAAAAGTGGCAGAACTGCCACCTTTATAGGTGCTAACCTATGATCAAGCGACAAATACACACGGCTTCTTTCATTGACTATTTCTTCTCTGTAACCGTCAACTAAAACAGCAAGTATAGCTCTATCCACTCCGCCTGAAGGTTCGATAACATAAGGTGTATATCTTTCCTCAGTCGATGAATCGAAATATGTCAAAGAAGTGCCGCTTAATTTTGAATGCTGCTTGAGATCATAGTCTGTTCTATTGGCTATTCCTTCAAGTTCGCTCCATCCCATAGGGAACAAAAATTCAATATCAACACATCTTTTTGCATAAAAAGCCAATTCATCTTTTGCGTGTTCTCTGAAGCGCAAATGGTCTTTATTGATCCCTAAAGAAACATACCACTCCATTCTCTCGTTTATCCAGTATTCATGCCATTTTTCGTCTTCCCCGGGTTTAACAAAAAATTCCAGCTCCATTTGTTCGAACTCGCGGCTTCTAAAAGTAAAATTACCTGTAGTTATTTCGTTGCGGAACGATTTTCCGATTTGCGCTATACCGAAAGGCGGTTTTTTTCTTGAAGAGTTAATTACATTTTCAAAATTAACAAAAATACCTTGCGCGGTTTCAGGTCTTAAATAAACATCAATGGACTGTCCTTCGACTGAACCTACCTGAGTTTTGAACATAAGATTAAAACTCTTAGGCTCCATCAGTTCTCCCCCGCAATCGGGGCATTTATCGCCTTCTATCTTATCTATTCTGAAACGTTTTTTGCACTCTTTACAATCCGACATAAGATCAGCGAAGGAACCCACATGCCCTGAGGATCTCCACACATCCGGATTCATTAATATCGCGGTATCTACCCCCTCAACATCGTTCCTTTGATAGATCATACGTTTCCACCAAAGCTCCTTAAGGTTCTTTTTTACTTCTGAGCCTAAAGGTCCGTAATCCCACACGCTTCCGATCCCGCCGTATATCTCGCTGTTCTGAAATATAAATCCGCGTCTTTTACAAAGGTTAGCTATATCTTTTAATTCAACTGCGGCTTTCTTTTTTTCTTCATTCATTTTGTGCC
Source organism: Candidatus Omnitrophota bacterium (assembly GCA_015231715.1). The sequence goes on along the minus strand of JADGBB010000004.1, from coordinate 40,467 downwards.
TTTTATAATGTGTTGGTTTGTAATGTTTTTAAAAATTTTTCTGTTTTAGTTTTTCTTCCCAGATGAAATTCTATGAAACTTTTTAATATCCTTTCGGTTTCTTCTCCGACAAGTTTTGAAACTTTTATATTTTTGAGCTGTTCAAAAGGAGATGTTAATGCTTTGCGCATAAAACTAACACAACCGTTTGAAACCCTTATCCTTCCTGCTTCCTGCGTTCCGCAAGAAGAGCAGATCATAATGCCTTCAGGAACAATGAAATGGAAGAAATCACTTTCTTCTTTCCCGCATTTAAAACAGCTTTCCAAGCCAGGCTCGACCCCCATGGACTTAAGAAGCTTTAGCTCAAAGATCCTTGTAATCCTCCTAGGACTTGCCCCATCAGATATTAGATTGAAAGCCGCCAGAAGATCCCTATAAAGCTCTTCATTTTTATCCCCGGGAACAGTGACTATGTCTACTAATTCTATAATATAATTCGCATATGTCAACCTAAGAATATTTTTTCGAAGATTTAAAAAAGATTTTTTAACATAACTTGTTGATACCAAGTCAAGTTTGCCTCTTTTTTTCTTGTAAAATGAAACATCGCATAAATTGAAAAGTTCAAAATTTCCGGCAAATTGAGGATACGGTTTTCTTGCTCCTTTCAGCACTCCGCTTATTTTTCCGTGTTCTTGTGTAAAAAAAACCAGTATATAGCTGGTTTCTCTTAAAAAATATCTTCGTAATATTATAGCTTCACAATTGATGGCGGACATAGTGTTTTTTGCTCTTTAGTTTTATATTATCTTTTTACCGAAATTTCTTCCGGTGATACAGAGCCGCCCGAAACTATAAGTTTCATGCCGTCTTCTACGCTCATATCCAATTCTTTTACTTTTCCCTTTGGCACAATTACATACATCCCGCTCGTAGGGTTGGGGGTTGTAGGTATAAAAACACTTAACCCTTCTTCTCCCGTCTTATTCTTTATTTCACCTCTGGTTTCACCAGTAATAAATCCTATCGAATGTATACCTTGTCTGGGATATTCAACTAAAACAACTTTTTTAAAAATAGTTTTTCCGTGTCCCAAAAAAGCAGTTGATATTTGTTTTATAGCATTGTAGATCTTTCCCAATATCGGCAGTTTTATAACCATCGATTCCCAAAAAGAAAAAAATCTATTAACAAACAAAATTCTACCGGACCGGCCTATCGCGGCTATCCCGATAATTACTCCGAAAAATATAAAAGTTTTAACTACATTAACATGTGTAATTTCAAAACCGGCCATAGAAAACATTCTTAGTATAGGATTTAGAACAATTTCATTTATCTTAAAAACGATAAACCTAGTAATAGAAACCGTTATAGCTATGGGAAGAAGAATAACTATTCCGTTAAAAAAATTAATAAAGAATTTGTTGACTATTTTTTTCATACTAGCACCTGAAACAACAACAATGCCGTGAGTGCACCAAGCAAACTGCCTGCTATTACTTCCCAGCCTTTGTGTATGCCGCTTGTTACCCTGCTTCTCGCCACCATGAAAGCCAAAAGAAAAGATAATATACTGACTAAAGAATCCATTTTAATAAGCCAAATTATCATCCAAACAGCGAAAGCTATTGCGGCATGTCCGCTGGGGAGTCCTCCGCTTAAAAGGTTTTTGTCGCCTCTTATTCTCTTTATAATAAAAACCAGGACCACACAAACAATTATAGTTATCAATGTAAAATGCCAAGGCGATTGTATTATTTTAACAAGAAGATCACCCTTATGATTGGCTATGCGGTTCACTGTCAAAATATATCCCGTAAGCAATGCATTAAGAGCCGCCACAAAAACAGCTCCGGCTGAAATATCTTTCAAAATTTTTACCATGGGATTATATTTTTTTTCAGTAACAATGTCAGCAAGATATTCAATTGCCGTATTGAACATTTCTGATATAAGAACCAAGCTTATAGCAAAAAGAACAAGTATCATGTCTACATAAGCTATACTGAAATAAAGAGAGGTGATGATCACTAGTGCGGCGAAAATAAAGTGTATCCTCATATTGCGTTCATGCTGAAGCGCATGAATTATGCCTTCTAGCGCCACCCTAACACTGTCCCAAAACGATCTATTATAAATATTTTTTTCTGATTTTCCCAAGGATGTCATTTTCTTTGTCCTTCATTATTTTTATATCTTTTGGCTTATAGTCAAGATATCCCAAAAGATGTAACACACCGTGTATTATATACCTGTATAGCTCTTCATTGAAAGAAATTTTATATTCTATTGCACAAGCATGTGCTTTATCGGACGAAACGGCAATATCGCCCAGAAATTTCACTTTTCCATATCCTACAGCTTGATGTCCGTCATTGTAAAACGAGATCACGTCAGTAGCTGTGTCTATCCCCAGATATCGCCTGTTTATCGCTCTTATTCCCTGATTACTTAAAAAAACTATGTTGAAGTTTATATTCTTTTTTTTTAGGATGACAAGTATTTCACTTGAAACTTTTTTTATTTTATTGAGATCCAGATATATTTTTTTGTTTCTGTTCTCGCAATAAATCATTGGGATATTATTTCTTTTTTCCGTTGTCATAATTTCTTGTATGGAAAATACCCATTAATACTCTTACAAAAGCATCTGTAATATTATGCATATCTTTCAATGTAAGGTCGCACTCTTCGAGCTGACCGTCTATAAATTTATTGTTAACTACTTTCCTGACCATATTTTTTATACTTGACGGAGTCGGATCATCCAAAGAACGGCTTGAAGCTTCAACGGCATCAGCCAATAACACTATTGCGGTTTCTTTTGTTTGCGGCTTGGGTCCGGGATATCTAAAATTTTCCTCTTTCACCGTATCACTCTCATCTTTTGACTGTTCCAGGGCTTTTTGGTAAAAAAAGAATATAAGGCTGTCTCCGTGATGCTGCTGTATAAAATCAATTATCTTATTATTTACTTTGTGTTTTTTTGCCAGCTCAACTCCTTCTTTAACATGTTTGCTGATTATAAGCGAACTCATTGAAGGCGTAAGGCCGATATGTTTTGATTTATTGCCCATTTCATTTTCATTGTAATAGTTAGGTTTTGATATTTTTCCTACATCATGATAGTATGCGCCGACTCTCGCTAATAAGCTGTTTGCATGGATACTGTCACAGGCCGATTCAGCTAAATTGCCGACCATTATACTATGATGATATGTTCCCGGAGCTTCCATCGCAAGCCGTTTCAATAAAGGATGGTTAAGGTCCGACATTTCTAAAAGGCTGATCTTTGTGGGTACTTTAAAGACGAACTCAAATATGGGCAAAACACCCATAACAAGAATACCGGAAACCAACCCTGAAGCTATCCCCCACATTCCTTCTCCCAGAAGAACATTAAAAGATATTCCGTTTATGCATCCGACACAAATTATCGCGAATACTTTCGCTATGCCCGCTAAAAGCCCGGCCCATAGTATGTTAGCTCTGCGCCTAGCCTCTTTGACCGCAAACATACCTACGATACTTCCGGCCAAAAGAACAAGAACGATATCAACCCCTCCGCCTGTAAGCACCGATATCAAAAGGCTCATAACAAGTACAGGTAAAAATGCCAAAGAAAATCCGACCAAAAGTACCAGGATCATCCCCATGCTGGCTAAAGGAATAAAATAACTAGGCTGAGGAAGCCTCATCACAAAATCAGCTATTATAAGCATCAGCCACATATTCAACAAAAGTATTGAAACCTCTTGCTTATGCGAAAGAATATTATCACTTCGCGTTAATTTTAAATAAATAGCAGAAAACCCTATTAACAGGATAAAGACTAAGACCATGCCAAGAAAAAATATCTTCGATCTCCCGGCTCTCAAAAAGCTTCTGAGCTGAGAAATTTGAGCTATATGTTTTGATTGAAGCCTTTTTCCTTTTTCTACAATAAGTTCATTTTTTTTGATCTCCCAGGTAAAAAGAACAGGCGGAGTATTCTCTTTTGCTTTGACTCTTTCCAATAAAGTCTTTTTCTTTGAAGGAAAAACAGTAGGCTCTATTGCGTTGACGATAATTCTAACAGCCATTGCTCGTTCTTTTGCATCAGGAAAATCTACCTTGTATTCCTGATTAATAATTTTCTTAATACCATCCGGAACCAGCATATCTTTTATGGTAAATGGCCCTTCTTCAAATTTTGCACCTTCAAAAACAGCTTTACCGTTTGGGGCATCGGCTAATACTTCTTTCTGATCATCTTCTGAAATTATTCCTAAAACCAATAGAGCATCAAGCACTTTTAAAACTTTATCCTTATATTCCGCTTGATCATTTTCTAAAAAATTCGATATGACCCTTTCCTTTATTCTTTTTTTGGCATCTTCATCTTCTTTTAAAAAATATGGAACCTGCTCTATTGCCGATTCATAAGCCTCTTTTGTTTTTTCCTCATCTGTTTCCCATTTATAAGTGTAATCATAGGGAGCATAAATGTCTTTCAGAACAACATCACCTTCATGTATGGTTCTTTGGTAAAACTGAGGATTTACAAATATGCTTGATAATGCCACGATCACAAACAATAAAACCAAAAGAACAGATATGGTCTCATTCTTTTCCCAAAAAGCATTTTTTTTACCAAGTATATTCATATTTGTTTGATTTTTTAAACTTTTTTATTTAACCCATTCTTCAGTTTTTGAATCCTGATCAACCACAACAGTTTCCGCAACGATTTTTTTAGTTTCAACTTTTGTCGCAGGCGCCTTTACTTCTGGAGTTTTCGCAACTTGGGGCTTTGCGGCTGTTTCTTTAGTTACGGGCTGTTTTACAGCTGTTTCTTCATCCTCCCCATCTGCGGATGCAAAAGGAAGTTCAATGTCTATACCCAACAAAGTTCTTTTAGTTTTGCGTTCTTCTTTTTGTACAGGAGCTGCTTCATTTTGCTCGGGAGCTGCTTCATTATTTTTTCCAATATAACCTTCATTCCCTTCTAGCCCTTGGTCCACCCTTTCTTTTTTAAACGTATACATTTCAACATTCGCGCATGATGAAAGTACAAAAACTGCAATAAGTGCTGACAATAATATTTTCATTTGTTCCTCCTAATTAACTATTCTGTTTTCTTCTTAACTTTTATACCAAGATCCCTTAACTGTTTTTCATCTACACAAGATGGAGCTTCAGTTAAAGGACATATCGCTCTTTGAGTTTTTGGAAAAGGTATAACTTCTCTAATGGACGCGTCTTTGGTAAAAAGAGTTATTAACCTGTCTATTCCGAACGCTACTCCTCCGTGCGGCGGAGGGCCGAATTTAAATGCGTCTAATAAAAATCCAAATTTGCTTTGACATTCTTCTTCGGTTAACCCGAGTATTTCAAATATTTTTTTTTGTACATTTTGCTGATGTATTCTTATACTGCCTGAACCGATCTCGCTTCCGTTCAGAACAAGATCATATGATCTAGACCTAACATTTTCAAGATCACCAGTGTTTATTTTTTCCTGATCAGATTTATTGTATGATGTGAACGGATGATGTTCGCTTACCCATCTATTATCTTCTTTGTTGAACTTGAACAAAGGAAAATCAACTATCCATGAAAAACTATGTTTTGATCTATCAACGAGATCAGCCTCATTACCTATTTTTAACCGTAATGCGCCCATAGCGTCATAAGCAACGCTTTTGCTGTCAGCAACAATGAAGATCATATCTCCGTCTTTTGCTTTTGTCGCTTCCTTGATAGCTTTTAGAATATCTGAAGAGAAAAATTTTGTTATAGGTGAAACAAGATTTTCTCCTTCAACTTTAAAATATGCCAAACCTTTAGCGCCGTATTCACCGACAAAAGCAGTGAGAGTGTCAATATCTTTTCTGCTGATACCGGCATATCCTGGCGCTGCTATACCTATAAGTTTTCCGCCGTTTTCAACTACGCCGTTAAAGACTTTAAAATCACAACCCGAAACTACGTTCGTTAGATCGTTCAGAAACAGGTCAAACCTAATATCAGGCTTATCGCTTCCATATTTTCTCATGGCCTCACAATGCTCTATTCTCGGAAAAGGAATTTTTACATCTATGTTACCCAATTTTTTAAACAACCCTTGAAAAAATCTTTCACACAGTTCATAAATATCTTCTTCAGTAATAAAAGACATCTCGATATCCAGCTGCGTGAATTCGGGCTGACGGTCTGCTCTTAGATCTTCGTCCCTGAAACATCTGGCTATCTGAAAATATTTTTCTGTTCCGGCAACCATTAAAAGCTGTTTGAATATTTGCGGTGATTGCGGGAGCGCGTAAAACTCACCCGGATGAACTCTTGAAGGCACAATATAATCTCTGGCGCCTTCAGGCGTAGACTTCGTAAGAATAGGAGTCTCTACTGAAACAAACCCTTCAGCATCCATAAAATCATAAATATATTTAAAAGCTTCATGTTTCAAAGTGATCTTTCTCTGCATCCATGGCCTTCTTAGATCAAGATATCTGTACTTCAATCTTACATCTTCAGACAACTTATCGGAATCTTTAATTTCAAAAGGCGTTGTTTCTGATTCTGAAAAAACCTCGATCTTTTCAACATATATCTCAACTTCACCTGTACTTATTTTTGGGTTAACCGTACCTTCAGGACGTATCGTGACAGAACCTTCTATTTTTATACAATACTCGTTTCTGAGACCATGTGCCTGTTTATGCGTTTCAGGGGTTTTTTCGGGATCAAAAACTATTTGTGTTATTCCGTATTTATCTCTAAGGTCCATAAATATTATTTCGCCGTGATCACGCCTTGACGCTACCCATCCGCATAGCTTGACAGCGTCTCCCGCATTATTTTTTCTCAATTCTCCGCAGTTGTGTGTTCTTAGCATTTTCCTCCAGTATTTAAAATTTTTCTTATTTTTTTACTTTTTCAATCATTTCTTTTGATGTTACAGCTTCTTGTTCTCCTGATTCCATATCTTTAATCAGGTACTTTCCGCTTTTAACTTCATCTTCACCTATCATAACAACATATCTTTTAAGTGTTTTGTTGGCCTTTCTTAATGCGGATTTAAGGCTCCTCGCTTTACATTCCATATCACAAGATATTTTTTGGGCCCTTAGTTCAGTTACCAACAAAGCAGCTTTAGCCGCAAACTCATCATTTATGGGCACTACCATTAATCCGCTTAATCCTTTAGCGGTTTCCTTCAATAAAAGCAAAATAAGCCTTTCAAGCCCTAAAGCATATCCGGTAGCGCCGACATCAGGTCCTCCGAATTCTTTTACAAGGTTATTATATCTTCCTCCGGCGGCAATCGCGTCTTGCGAGCCAAGATCTTGATGTACTATTTCAAACACGGTACCTGTATAATAATCAAGTCCTCTAACCAATTCATTTTTTTGAACAAATTCAATATTGGTTTCCTTTAAAATACTTTTCAGTTCATCGTATTCTTTTGTACAAGTAGAACATAAATAAGTGCTTAAAACCGGCATATTGCCCGCTACTTTTTTACAGCCGGCATTTTTACAATCAAGGACTCTAAGAACATTTACATCTATCCTTCTCTGACAATTTTCACAAAGGTCATCATGATACACTTTTAATTTTTTTCTAAGATCATTTTTGTATTTTTCTCTGTCAGAAGAACATCCCAAAGTGTTCAAAAGAATACTAAATCCTTTTATTCCAGTACTCTCGATTATAGTTTTAGCATTAAATATTATTTCCCAATCAAGATACGGGCTTGACCCGCCGATTATCTCGGCACCTATTTGATGGAACTGCCTTAATCGTCCTTTTTGGGGTCTTTCGGCTCTAAACATGGGGCCTACGTAAAAAAGCTTTGAAATGTCGCCGTCAGCATAAAGTTTGTTTTCCACATATGATCTGATTATCGAAGCCGTACCTTCAGGACGCAGGGAAATATGTTTACCCCCTCTATCTAGAAAGGAATACATCTCTTTTTCGACTATATCCGTACTTTCGCCGATGCCTCTTGCAAATACTTCAGTTTTTTCCAAAAACGGTGTACGGATCTCACTGAAATCAAAAAGTTTAAAAACGTCTCTTGCTTTTTCCTCTATAAAACGGAATTTTTCCGCCTCAGAGGGAAGTATATCCGGCATTCCTCTTAACGAAGTGTAATTAGGCATTTTCTTTCACATCCAATTTCATTTTCATTCCGGCTTTAAAATTGACTACTTTTTTGTCCGGAATACTGACACCTACTCCGGTTCGAGGGTTTCTGCCGACTCTTCCTTTTCTGGTCTTAACTTTGAAAATACCAAAATTTCTCAATTCAACCCTGTCCCCGTTAGACAAACTATCAACAATAAGATCAAAGGTTCTCTGCACAACTTGTTTAACCTCAAGCTGTTTCAAATGACCCATCTCTTCGGATATTTTAGCTATAATATCTTTCTTTGTCATAACAACTTCCTCCTAATATCACTATAAAGTGTTTAACTATCTATATTATAAGTGCTTATGCTATCACGGGTTATATTTAGTGTCAATAGCATAAAACAGCATCTACAAATAAAATGAACAGTCCTTCGTCTCTTCTTAATGACGTGAACAGACAATTAATCATCGTTTTCTTTCTTAAGTCGTGATGAGAGATATAAACCAATTTCAAATAAGATCCATGTCGGAAGCGCCAACATTATCTGGCTGATCACATCCGGAGGTGTTAATACGGCTGAAAGGATTAAGATACCGACTATCACGTAGGGTCTTTTTTGTTTTAAATTATCAACTGTAATCAATCCCATATTTACCGTCAGGATAACCAGGATGGGAGATTGAAACATAATACCGAATGCAAGCGAAAGCCATCCTGTCATCTGCAAAAAAGTGGCTAACCCGATCGTCGGCTGTAAATACTCCGTAGTAAAACTAAGCGAAAAGTTCATCAATAGCGGAATGATTTTCCAAACACAAAATACTATTCCGCTGAAAAAAAGAACCGAGGAACAGATGATCCACTTTCCAAGCATTTTCTGCTCATTTGCATAAAGCCCAGGCATCAAAAAACTCCATATTTGATAAATATTCCAGGGATAAGCGATCATCAAACTTATTATGATACCCAGTTTCAATTGTATTAAAAAAACTTCAATGGGCATAAAAAAATGCAGAGTTATCCGAAAAGGGAAACACCACTCGACAAGCCAATCGATCAAAGCCGGAGTCAAAAAATAGCAGACAGGAAAAATCAAGGCTGTTAGAAACAGACACTTAAGCAGTGTTTTGCGGAGCGTTTCAAGATGTAAAATTAATGTGTTTTCGTTTTCGCTTTTCATTATTTTAGTCTTTTTTATCCTTTGTTTCAGCTGATTTTTCAGAAGCTTGCATCAATTCCGAAGTTTCTTTATTGATGGTTTCTTTTGCTTTTTTAAATTCGTGAGAAGCGCGGCCCAAAGCTTTAGCGATTTCAGGAATGCGCTTAGCTCCAAAAATAAGTAAAACAACGATAAAAATTATCATAATCTCCGTGAATCCGATAGACATAAAAGTCCTCCTTTTTTTGTATATACATTGACATCAGTAATTTCTGACTCAAATTCTAATAGCTTACTGATTATTTTTTTCAGCTTCTATTGCTGCTCTATTAAAAATTGTTCTGAACTGTTGATTGGTTTTATCCGCAATTTTTTTTACACTTTCATATTCAGGATAATATCGAACAATATCTTGAAATGTACACTCTTTGACCTGAACATCTCCTTCGGGGAGCGCAACATTTATTATACGTCTTTTCATGCAGGTTCGTTCAACAGGAATTTTTCTCATACCGATAGTAGTTGTATAACGAAATATAGTTTTTTCAACTAAAGACATTCTTTCAGCGCTAGTTATAACCCGCAATAACCATCCGGGACGGTTTTTTTTCATAAAACAAGGTGTAAAGTGAACATCAAACGCGCCTGCTTCAAATATTTTTTCCATGGCAAAACCTAATTCTTCGCCCGTTGAATCATCGATATTACTTTCAATAATATATACCTGATCGTCCGCTGACTCTTCAGTTATTATCATTGCTCTTAAAAGATTAGACACACCTACATCTTTTTTGCCAAGCCCTATCCCAGTTTTTTTTATGATGTATTTGGCCGGAAGCGCTTGAACGTTTCTAATAGCTGCAACTATCGCTATACCTGTCGGAGTTACTAACTCACTTTCAATATTTAAGGGTCGTAAAGGTATCCTGTATTTCTGAGCAATATTTACAACAGCAGGAACAGGAACAGGCAGTTTTCCGTGCCGGCATTTGACATAGCCGAACCCTTCTGAGATTTGAGTTACAACACAATTTGAAATCGCAAGGTCATCAAAACATACTGCTGTTGCTACGATATCTACAATTGAGTCGATTGCGCCCACTTCGTGAAAATAAACTTCATTTAAAGAACATCCATGCGCTTTGCTTTCCGCTTCCGCTAAAATCATAAATATTTTTTTTGCAAGTTCCCTAGCCTTATCCGACATCTCGCCTTTATCTATAATTTCATAAACGTCTTTTAGATTACGATGTGTATGAATTTGATCGTGATCATGTTGAAGCTTTACATCAAAATCAACTCCGGCAATGCTGTGTGATATTTTTTCATTGATCGCATAATCATATCCTTTCAAATGTAGACTTTTCAACGTGTCGTCTAATTTTTTACGGCTCGCACCTAGGCTTAATAATGCGGCAACTGTCATATCTCCGCTTATTCCCGAAGCACATTCCAAATATAATAGTTTATTCTTCATTTGCTTTTAGTCCTTCTCATAAAAAAAATTACACTGTTTTGTGTCTTTCATGCCCTTCAACATAGATAGCGCTATAGGGTCTAGCCGGACATAGATTCTCGCAGGCCCCGCAGCCGATGCATCTGCTTTCATCTATCATAGGAATTTTAAGTGATAACGGATCGGCTGAACTCTGCGGTGCCATCAGAATAGCTCCTGTCGGGCAATGACGCGCGCAGTTATCGCAGCTGACTTTGTCCCGGTTGACTATACACAGATCTTTTTTCCATACCGCATGCCCAATTTGAATAGCTGATTTATCAGCTGAGCTTATCTTATGGATCGCTCCTGTGGGGCAAACTTCCGAACATTTTGTGCATTCTGGACGACAATATCCTCTTTCGTATGACATAAAAGGCTGCATAAGGCTTGCCATATCACTTGAAGGATACAATATATTATTTGGACAAACCGAAATGCATAACTGACAAGCTGTACAGTGTTTTCTCAAATTTTTAATACTTAAAGATCCAGGCGGCACGATCGGGGTTAAACGTTCAGGCTTTTTCTTGGCTTTGAGTATTGCAAGCCCGCCGTCAAAATCTTTAGCATACGCCTTTCTTGCAAAAGCTATACCAAATATTGCGGAAATTGTAAGAAACTTTCTGCGGGCAGATCTTTTTTCATCAAGTTCTTCTTTCACTGTTTCAACTGAATTCTTTTTGGTCCGGAAAATTTTATATTGCAAACCACCTTGAGGACAGGTGTCGATACAATTAAAACAGCTGACACAGCGGGAGTGATCTATTGTTCCGGCTCCGGCATTTATGCACGAAGCTTTACAATTCTTTTCACATAAACCGCAATGCGTGCATTCTCCTTCATTGATATGAAATTTAAATAAAGAATATTTTGACAATACTCCCAAAACAGTTCCTAAAGGACATATGGTGTTGCAATACAATCTTCCCTTCTTCCAGGCGAGAACAACTAAAACTGTGAATGTCAGAAAAGCAATGATAAAAGTAATACTGCTTTTCATCCACACATCTACCGAATAAAAAGCATAACTATTCATTCGTTCCGCAAAATAGGCTAAAACATTATTTCCCCACATATAGATCGGAGCGAACAGGCTTGAGACTATCCGTCCATAAGCGCTGTAGGGTTCCAACAAAGCAATTAAAAGGCTGCTGCCCATAGCAATAGCAACAACAAAAACAACTAGAATGCTATAACGCAAAGGATTGATCGAAGATGTGTACGAAAATCGGTTTTTTGTTTTCTTCCCCGCTATCCAAGAGATCATGTCCTGAAAAACTCCCAAGGGGCATAATGTAGAACAATAAACCCGTCCGAACAATAATGTTAAACACACTATTATTCCCCCGATCATTATGTTTGAAGCAATTACTGCCGGGAAAAACTGCATTTTCGCGAGCCAGCCGAACCAAGTATGCACAACACCGGTAAAATCCAAAAATAAAAATGTTATTAAAGCAAAACAAATGGCTGCTATAATAATTCGTAATTTTGTATACATTATCTTTCCCCCTAAACATTAATTTTCAAAGATTCTACAAAACGATCGATCTTTCCCATTTCATTTGGGATCCTGATATTTTGCGGACATTTCGTAGAACAGATACCGCAGCCGGTACAATGATTGGCCTGTCGAAGCTTTTCTACGTTTCTGTCAAGTCCTACCAAAAATGCACGCCTTGCTTTTCGGTAATGTGGATCTTGTGTATTATCCGGGAAATTTCCTTCATTAAGACAACGGTTATAGTGGGCAAAAACAGCGGGAATATTAATACCATAAGGACATGGCATACAGTATCCGCAATTTGTACAAGTTATATTCTGATATTCAAGCATGAGATTAGCCGCTCGTTCCAGCATTTGTCTTTCTTTTTCTGTAAGCGGGATTAACGGTGAATATGTCCTAATATTATCCTGCATATGCTCCAAATAAGTCATACCGCTTAAAACTGTCAAAACATTCGGCAGAGAACCCGCGTAGCGAAAAGCCCATGAAGCGATGCTGGCTTCGGGCTCGGCTTGTTTCAATATCTTCTGTGCTTTGTAATGTATATTAGCTAATCGCCCTCCTAAGAGAGGCTCCATGATAATAATAGAAATATTTCGTTTAGTCAGTTCATCATAAAGATATTTAGCTTTCACACTGTTCATACCCTGCGGATATTCCCAATCAATATAATTGAGCTGTATCTGAACAAAATCCCATTTGATCCCCATTTTCAGCATATGATCAAAAACTTCTATATCCCCGTGAAATGACCAACCAAGGTTGCGGATACGTCCAGCCTCTCTTTCTTTTAAAAGAAAATCCAAAATGCCGTTATCGATATAGCGTTTATTAAGGACCTCCATCCCGGTGCCGCCCCTAGCCAGCCCCAAGGCGTGCAGCAAATAATAATCGATATAGTCCACCTGTAATTCCTTAAATGAATTGTTATACATATCAATCGTGCCTTCTCTGGTAAAATCACTGAAGTTAGATAGTTTTGTGGCAATGAAATATTTGCTGCGAGGATGGCGGCTTAACGCTAAACCCGTCGCGTGCTCGGAGAAGCCTTTGCAATACCTCGGTGAGGTATCAAAATAATTGATCCCGTGGGCTATAGCATAATCAACCGACTCATTAACAGCTTCCTGATCAATATCATTATCTTTTCCCAATGCTTCTTTCTTTGGAAGTCTGGGATAGCGCATACAACCGTATCCTAAAAGAGAAATTTTGTTCCCGGTCTTCGAATCCGTCCTATAAGTCATTTTATCTGTCGGTACAGGTCCAGATTTCGAACTATCAACATTGTTCTGTTTATTGAGATCACAACCGCCTAACGCAGCTAAAGACGCGGCCGACCCCAAAGCCAATAATTTCAAAAAATCTCTGCGGTTCATATTATATGGTTTATTATTCATATGATCACCCTTCTTTAACGATATAACATTAATTACTATTTACGACTATTATATAATTATCTCATAATTTGATAGTAAATGAACGTTTATTTATTGTCAATTGATTTTCCAACCCCTTCCCCCACTTAACCTTTTGCACACTCAATAAAACCTATTAATCCTAAACAAAAATATTAAATGTACATCCGTTCTCTACGTAAATATTAGCATATAAGTACGGATGAGACAGATATTCCTTTTTTCTGACACAGGGGTTAAACAACGGCATTTTTCTGCACTTTTTTGACCCCGCTAACTCATGCATTCTCCAAGCAGCTTCGCTGCTTTTCGAAGCAATCGACAGCGGGACTGGTAATTGTCAAAAAAGTGCAGAAAAATGCCTATAACCCCCAAAGTCATAAAAAAGGAATATCTGTCTCATCCTAGCTTGATGCGGAGTACTTCAGAGCTTACGTCGTTTTCAATTAAAAAATCCGTGTACTAAAAAATTTTGGGGCAAAACCCGAAAATTTTTCGGTACGCTATTTTGTAAGGAATTTTACGTTGCCTGTGCCGATCAGGTCTTCTAGAGCGTCTATGAGCGAATCGTCCGGGGTGACGGCCATGTCGCCTTCCATGGAAAGTCGTACTCGCCTGCCTTCGGGAGCTATAAGGTCAACAAAGATAGGCACATTGCCTTTATGCTGGCTGATTTTAGTTTTAATGTCTTTCATTAAAGACTCACTCAGGCCTGTAGTTGTAAGTTTTAAGACAACAGATTTCGTATAGAACTCTTTTACTTTTTCTAAAAGAATAATATCTTCGGCAAATATTTTGGGAGATTCTTCTTTCAAGTTCAGCTTACCGTCTATAAACACCAGCATGTCTTCGGCCACAAATTCAGAACATTTCTGATATGTTCTTGGGAAAACTAAAACTTCAGTAAAATTATTCAAGTCTTCTAGCCTTATTATAGCCATTTTCTCGGAATTTTTTCTGGTTACAGTGATCCTAACCCTGCTGATAAGACCTCCGACCAATACTCGCTGACCGTCATTAAGATTCACCAAATTGGATAAACTGGAAGTCGAATAAGCATTAAGTAGTTTTTCATATTTAGATAAAGGATGTCTCGAAATGTAAAATCCAAGCATGTCTTTTTCACTAGCTAAGAGTTCATGTTCGTTCCATTCGGGGATGTCCGGGACATCCTGAAAATTACCGTTAAAATCTCCTATTGCCTGACCTTCATCAAAAAACGAAAGCTGTCCGCCCTGCCTGTCTTTTTGTATTTTCTGCGCTAGACCGAGAACTTGATCAAGTACAGCCATAGCTTGTGACCGATGTATACCAAGGGAATCAAATGCTCCGCATTTTATTAAACTTTCAAAAACCTTACGATTAACAGATCTAAGATCAACTTTTTGGGCAAAATCAAAAAAAGAAGTGAACTTGCCTTGTTTATGCCGGACTTCAATGATATGTTCGACCGCTGCTTCCCCAACATTTTTAATTGCTACAAGCCCGAACCTTATCCCGTTATCAACAACAGTAAAGTTTCTGTAACTCTCATTTATATCAGGAGGAAGCGTAGCAATTCCCATCCTGGCGCCCTCTCCTATGTAGTCAGCTATTTTATTTGTATCGTTACGTTCACTTGTTAATAAAGCTGCAATATATTCTACCGTATAATTTGCTTTGAGATATGCGGTTTGATAACTTATGACAGCGTATCCGGCACTATGTGATTTATTGAAACCATAACCGGCGAAATATTCTATTTGATCGAATATTTTTTCGGCCGCTTCTCTTTTTATGTTTTTTTCATCCGTTCCTTCGAAAAATTTAACCCTTAGTTTTGCCATTGCTTCAGGTTTTTTCTTAGACATAACTTTTCTTACATTGTCAGCTTCCGCAAGACTAAAACCCGCAAGGTCTGAAACTATTTTCATTACCTGTTCCTGATATATAATTATGCCGTAAGTTTCTTTAAGGGTTGGCTCAAGGATTGGATGGTCATATTTAACTTCTATTTCACCGTTTTTTCTTTTTATAAATTCTTCTACCATGCCGCTGCCTAAAGGTCCCGGACGATATAAAGCTAGTATAGCTATTATATCTTCAAACCGAGAAGGCTTGAGTTTTCTTAATAGATCTTTCATCCCGCTGGATTCAAGCTGGAAAATACCGGAAGTAGCACCTTTACAAAACATCTCAAATGTCAGAGGGTCTTCTTCCGGGATATCCTCTATCTTAATATTTTGTTTTCTTGTACGTTTAATAATTTTTAAAGTAAAGTCAATAACCGTTAAAGTTTTAAGTCCCAAGAAATCCATTTTTAGCATACCGATATCGGTAAGCGCATTCATGGTAAAACCTGTAGTTATCTGGCCGTCAGAAGATTTATACAGAGGGATCCTTTTAATTAAAGGCATATCTGATATAACTACACCTGCGGCATGAACTGAAGCATGCCTGTTAAGCCCCTCAAGCCTTTTGGCTACATCAACCAGATCCGCGATCTGCTTATCGCTATCATAAATAGCTTTTAATTCAGGTACCTTTTCCAGCGCTTCGGCGAGTGTAATGCCTATATCCATAGGGACTAGTTTGGCGATCTTGTCAACGTCGGCATACTGTATACCCATTACTCTTCCGACATCACGAAGAGCCGCCTTCGCTTTCATCGTCCCAAAAGTTATTATCTGCGCGACATTTTCTTTGGAGTACTTTTCAATAACATAATCAATTATCTCGCCTCTTCTTTCATAACAAAAATCTATATCGATATCAGGCATCGTAACCCTGGCAGGATTTAAAAATCTTTCAAAGATCAGCCCGTATTTCATAGGATCTATATTAGTTATGCCGATGGCATACGAGATTATGCTTCCGGCGGCCGACCCTCTGCCAGGCCCAACGGGGATATCCAGCTCCCTAGCCTTATTGATAAAATCCCATACTATTAAAAAATAACTAATATAACCTAATTTTTCAATTATGCTGAACTCATGCTTAACTCTTTCCTTTATCTCAGTTGTCACAACGGGATAACGTTTGTTAATACCTTCGTCTATAAGTGTTTGAAAAAATTCAGTATTATCTTTACCTTCCGGAGGAGTAAATTTTGGAAGATGTATCTTTGTAAAATCCATTTCCACATTGCATTCTTCTGCTATTTTTACGGTATTTTTTAATGCTTCAGGAACATCTTTAAAAGATTCGTACATTTCCTCGGGTGATTTGAAATACAATTGATCGGTAGAGAATTTCATTCTATCAGTATCTTCTAAAGTGCTTTGGGTTTGAATACATAAAAGCATTTCATGCGCTCGATTATCGTCTCTTCGCAAATAATGGACATCATTGGTTGCAACTAAAGGCATCGATAGATCTTTAGAAAGTTCAATTAATTTCTTATTTAGAGTATACTGCTCTTTGATCTTATTATCCTGCATTTCCAGATAATAGTTTCCCTTGCCAAAAATATCTGTATATTCATTTGCTGCTTTAATTGCTTTATCGTCAAGTCCGGAAAGAAGATATTGTGACACTTCGCCTTTAAGGCAGGCTGACAAGGCTATCAAGCCTTTACTGCATCTTGCGAGAACTTCTTTATCCACTCTGGGTTTATAATAAAAACCCTCTAAGTAACCCAAGGAAACTATTTCCATAAGGTTTTTATATCCTATTAAGTTTTTAGCCAGAAGGACAAGATGATATCCGGCGCCTTTGACTCCGTGGCTGGTTTTGTCAAACCTGCTTCCAGGAGAGATATATACTTCAGCTCCGATAATAGGTTTAACGCCGCTTGATTTAGCTTCCTTATAGAAATCAACCGCACCGAACATATTCCCATGGTCGGTCATTGCGCAAGCTTTCATTCCATAAGCATTGACTTGATTGAATAGCTCTTTTAGGCGGCAGGCGCCGTCAAGAAGACTGAATTGTGTGTGAACATGTAAGTGTACAAAATCATGTGTGGACATTTTTATTTATTTCTTCATACCGACTCGTTGGGCAGCCTGATATATCTTACCCTCTGTCTGTATGCTTGGAGCTATTATCATTTTTACAAGCTGCATTTCTCTTATATTGTGCGCGCCTAAGTTTCCCATACTAGTTGTTAATGCTCCCATTAAATTCTGTGTACCGTCATCTGTTTTTGCCGGACCGTAGAGTATTTCTTCTAGTGTCCCCGCGATTCCGACATTTATTCTTGTACCCCTAGGAAGAGACGGATGAGGCATAGCCATACCCCAATGATATCCTTTGCCCGGTGCTTCTTCGCTTCTTGCAAAAGCATTGCCAAGCATAACAGCGTCAGCTCCTGCCGCGAAGGCTTTACAAATATCCCCGCCGGTTGCCATCCCGCCGTCAGTAAAGATAGGCACATACTTTCCGGTTTTTTTGTAATAAGCGTCTCTTGCCGCGGCGCAATCACAAGTAGCTGTGATCTGAGGAACTCCTATACCTAGTACTCCTCTTGAAGTACATGCAGTCCCGGGTCCTATGCCTACAAATATACCGCTGCATCCTGTTTCCAATAAAGAGAACGTAACATTATAATCAACACAATTACCAAAAAGAACCGGGATTTTCATATCTTTAACAAATTTTGCAAGATTTAAAGGTTCATATTCACTGGACTCATGTTTAACACTTATAACAGTAGACTGAATAATGAAAATATCACAGCCCGCATCACGAGCAATCGGCCCGAATTCACGCGCAACCTGAGGATTACAGCTTACTATAGCAGGAACGCCAGCCGCTTTTATCTCTTTAATTCTTTTTGTGATTAGTTCTTTTTTTATAGGTTTGGAATATACTTCCTGTATAATCTTTGTAGCTTCTTCTTTATCACTGCAATTAACTATTTTTTTTATTGCTTCTTCTTTAGGGTTATCATATCTTGTAGAAACACCTTCCAAATGAAGCACCGCTATGCCGCCCAGCTTACCCATAGCAATAGCGAAATCCACATCAACAACACCGTCCATTGAAGATGCCATTATAGGAATTTGAAATTTTATTCCGCCTATCTCAAGAGAAGTATCAACATCATTAGGATTTATCGTAAGATCACCGGGAACTAAAGCTATTTCATCAAAACCATAACTTCTTCTGGCCTTTCGACCCATACCTACCCACATACCCATAATGTTCTCCTTTCAAATGTAATCTTCAACTGACAATAACTAACTGCTTTACATGATTATCGTATAATACTAAAGGGGTTTTTGTTTGTCAAGACAAGTTTAAACTGCGCTAGTCCCGGACTTAGGTTCCGATTTTAATTGGGTCACAGTATTGTTTTAGGGCGGCAACAGCTGATAATCCGGCTAAGTAGCTGGTTTTTGGATTATCGGGTGACTGTACATTGTCCGCTATTGTGGTTATGGTGCCGGAAGCTGCTTTTACTTGTATCTCATGGGAGTTTCCTGTGAATTCAGGGCTGGTTATTATCCTGACCTTGGTTTTATCGGGGCCTATACCCGCAAGGGAAAGTATCACTGAAACGTTTATATTTTGTGGGAATATTTTTATAGCTTCACGCGCGGTTCCTTCAAATATAACAGTTTCTTTTTTTATTAAATCTATATCGATACCCTTCTGCTCTAAATATGCTACCCCTTTAAGGGATTTAGGCGGTTTTCTAGTCGTTATTGTCACATTTTCAATGCCGGATATTTTAGCCGTCTTTACCGCATCTATCCCAGCGATAGCGCCTGATGGCAAAATAACGTTTATGTGTTTATGACGAGCAAGTTCTATTAATTCTTCGCACTCAAGAATTCCGCCGACGCTCATCACTAATATATCTTTGGAATGTTTAATGCATAGTTCAAGAACTTCGGGAACCAGCCTGGGTGAAACAGCTTCGACCACAATATCCGAATGCATTATCAGCTCTTCCATATCCTGTGCTGCTACGGAGCATGCTGCTTCTTTCGATAATGCTGTCATTTTTATGTTATCAATATCAAATAAATTTATTTTAGATACAACATCGGAAAGTTGTTTTTCATAGGAACGCACAATGATCGTACCGATATTGCCGCATCCTATTATTCCTAAAGTTTTTTTCATCCCACAACCTCTATCATTCGCTCTAAAGATTTTCGGGCTTTAACCGCAACGTCTTCCGGAACTTTTATTTCGTAAACTTCCTGTTCTAAAGAACGCGCAAGCCAGCCCAGTGTTGTCAATTTCATATTGGCACATACGAATTCTTCTGTCGGCACATGAAATATTTTGTTCGGACTGTCAGTTTTAAGTTTATAAATTATCCCGCGTTCTGTGCCTACAATAAATTCATTACAGCTGTCTTCTTTAGCATAATTTATCATACCGGCAGTACTTCCTATATAATCAGCCATATCCAAAACTTCTCTTCGGCATTCGGGATGCGCCATGAATTTCGAATTTGGAAAATTCTTTTTTGCTTTGACCACTTCTTCCTGGGTAAGCCTCATGTGTACTACACAATACCCGTCCCAAAGTATTAATTCTTTTTCCGGAACATGTTCTCTAACATACCTGCCTAAATTTTTATCGGGCACAAATATGATTTTTTCCTGTTTGAGGGATTTGACTATTTGAATAGCGTTTGATGAAGTACAGCACACGTCGCTTTCAGCCTTAACAGCAGCGGAAGAATTGACATAACAAACAACTGCCGCTTCCGGATATTCGTCCTTTTTCTTTTTTAGTTTATCCACGGTGATCATATCCGCCAGAGGGCATCCTGCTTCTTTTACGGGAAGCAGAACTTTTTTATCGGGGTTAAGCATTGCGGCGCTTTCAGCCATAAAGGATACACCGCAAAAAACTATCAGTTTTTGTTTAGCTTTCGTTGCTGCTACAGCTAAAGCGTAAGAATCGCCTGTTATATCGGCCACTTCCTGTATTTCATCTTTTTGATAATTATGCGCGAGAATGATTGCGTCTTTTTCTTTTTTTAGTTCAAGTATCTTTCTCTGTAAATGCACTTTATACTTCGCATCAAACTGCTCTTTCATCATCATTGTCCTCCAATTACAACATTATCTATCAATCTGGTTTTCCCGATATGTACCGCAACTGCTATCAACGTGTTATCCTTAATTTTTTCAATTGAGTCCAATGTATCTGCATCCGCTATAGCAATGTAATCTACCTTATCGACATTACTTGAGAGAACATCATATATCATTTGTTTGATTATTTCTACCCTAGTTTCGCCTAAAACTATATTTTTCTCTGCCAAAGCCAATGCTTTACTCAAACACAAAGCCCTTTTCCTCTGGCTCTCAGACAAATAAATATTTCTTGAACTCATAGCAAGGCCGTCGCTTTCGCGTATTATCGGAAGAACTCTAATTTCAATATCTAGACCGAGATCCCTTGTCATTTTTTTTATAACTACTGTTTGCTGCGCGTCCTTTTGACCAAAATATGCTTTATCAGGATTCACTGCTTTAAAAAGTTTTTCGACTATTGTCGCCACACCTTGAAAATGTCCGGGCCTAGTGGCTCCGCACATAATTGAATAAATTTTCGGTTCATTATATAGATCTTGTTTGTACGCTTCAGGATACATCTCTTTATCTGCGGGATAAAAAATACCATCTACTCCGCTCCGCTCGCAAAGTTCCGTATCCCTCGTAATATTTCTTGGGTATTTTTCAAGATCTTCACCCGGACAAAATTGTGTAGGATTAACATATATACTTAGAATAACAAGATCATTCTCTTCTTTTGCGGCTCGAACCAAACTCAAATGGCCCTCGTGAAGATATCCCATAGTAGGAACAAACCCTACAGTTTTATTTTGTTTTTTCGCCTTTTCCGTAAAGGCTCTCATTTCATTGACAGTTTTTAGTATCTGCATAAAGTTCCTGTATGGTTTTTTTAAATATCGGATGAACTGCACCTGGAGCCAATTCTTTTAATCCTTTCAAAACAAAATATCTTTCATGCATGCGGGGATGAGGAATCTGCATATCTTCTTCGTTAATGACTAAATCATCGGCCAGAAGGATATCTATATCAATTATCCTCGGGCTATTACGCTCTCCATCTGAACGCCCCATACATCTTTCAATTTCTTTAAATTTTTCTAGCAGCTGAAAATTTATATCTTCATCATTTATTTGGATTTCCAAAACGCCGTTTAAATAATCATCTTGTTTAGGTCCGCCTACGGGTTTTGTTATGTAAAAAGAAGATTTGCGAAGAAGTTTTATACCGTTGATTGATTCTATTCTTTGAATAGCTTCGGAACAATTGGCTTGTTTGTCACCGATATTTGATCCCAGACCGAGGTAAATAGTTTTTAAAATTTTGGTCACCCCTATTTTACCGGCGGATAGCAGAGAGCGACTAATACCAATTTCGTCATCCTGATGCAAAGCCTAATGACATGGGAATTTTATTCTGCCTCTTATAAACTATCCCCCAAACTCTATACACTAAAAAACGCTTTTTTGATCCGTTCTACAGCTTCTTTTAATTTTGGCGTATCTAAAGTTAATGCGAACCTTATATATCCTTCACCGTACTCGCCAAAACCATTTCCCGGAGTTGCGACTATATTTGCCTTCTCCAAAAGTTCTTTAGCTAAAGTAGTTGAATCATATTTTCCAAAAACAGGCGCCCAAACATAAAATGTAGCTAAAGGTTTTTTTATCTTCCAGCCTATTTTATTCAACCCGTCAACAAGAGCGTCCCTTCTTTCGGTATAAAGAGCATTCATCTCATTTTTTACTTTATCAAAATTTTTTAAAGCTTCTATAGAAGCAACCTGTACAGCTGTAAAAATACCGGAATCTGCATTAGACTTCACTTTTTCCAGCCCTTTCAAAATGTCCTTATTGCCTACAGCCATAGCAACACGCCATCCTGTCATATTAAAAGTTTTTGAAAGAGAATGAAATTCTATTCCCACTTCCTTCGCTCCTTTAGCTTCCAAAAAGCTCACAGGATTGTATCCGTCGAAACTCATTTCTGTGTATGCCGCATCAGAACATATCATAATATTGTTTTCACTGGCAAACTTAACGACTTTTTCATAAAAAGAAAGATCACATACCGCGCCTGTAGGATTATTAGGATAGTTAAGGTGCATTATTTTAGCCTTTTTCAGCACGTCTTTATCAATAGCTTCTAGATCCGGTAAAAATGAATTTTTCTCTAACAAAGGCATCATATAAACATCAGCCCCGGCAAAAAGACTTCCGGAATTATAAACCGGATATCCCGGATTAGGAACAAGTACAACATCTCCTTTTCCAACAAAAGCTAAAGGAAAATGCATTATCCCTTCTTTTGATCCCAAAAGAGGCAAAACCTCCGTATCAGGATCAAGGTTTATCCCGAAACGCTTTTTGTACCATTCGGCCATAGCAACTCTTAATTTTTTAAGCCCTTTATTGAAAGCATACTGATGTGTTGCGGGATCAAGTACGGCTTCCCTCAATGCCTCGACAATAAAATCAGGTGTAGGTGTATCAGGATCTCCTACGCCCAAGTTCATTACATCGCGTCCTTCAGCTATAGCCTTAGCTTTAGCTTTATCTATTTCTTCAAATAAATACGGCGGTAAATTTTTTATACTTTCAGAATACTCAATTTTCATGTTTCTCCTTTCATTTTCTAAAATACTGATAGATCATTTTAAGCTATGTCTAGAACGTCGAACATGGTGTATAAGCCTGCGGATTTGCCTTTTATAAATTTTGCGGCTTTTATCGCGCCTGCAGCAAAAGCTTCACGAGATTTTGCGTTATGTCTAATTTCTAATGTTTCAAACATACCGTCAAATACTATGCCGTGATTACCTATAACTTCGCCTTCTCTTTTTGCGTCTACTTCTATATATTTACCGCAATTTTCTTGTACTACTCGCTGCATCATCTTGGCAGTACCGCTTGGAGAATCTTTTTTATGAACATGATGTGTTTCATCCATAGAAATATTAAAATCCTGTCCCAATACCTTAGAAGCTTTAGCTATCATGCTAAACAAAAGATTAACTCCGGGTGCCATATTGGGCGAAAAAACTATTGCAATTTCTTCGGAAGCATCCGCAATTATATTTTCCTGTTTTGATGAAAAGCCTGTCGTCCCTATTACTATCGGAACATCAAGTTTCTTGCAAACTTCAAGATGTTCTATTGTCGGCTCCGGCAAAGTGAAATCGATCAGGCAGCCTACACCTGTTAAAGCTTCCACAAGATCCGTTACAACATTTACATTTACATCTTTATCCAAACCCAATATATCGCTTATCTTTTTTCCTTGCTCAGGATGTCCGGGAAATTCAAATGCTTTAAATAGTTCTATGCCTGGATCTTTTATTACTAAAGAAGTTATCATTTTTCCCATCTTACCGCAACAACCCGCGACTGCAATTTTTAACATATTTACTCCTTAAATTATAAATAAACTTTCTACATCTATATTAGTTTATACTTCTTCAAAACCTTCTGTAACGCAGCCCTAGTATCCGGCATCATTTCACAAAGGGGCATACGGAATTCTTCTTCCACAAGTCCCATCATTGCCAGTGATGTTTTAACTGGTATCGGGTTTGTTTCTATGAACATCGTTTTACATAATTCAGCTATTTCATAATGTATTTTTCTGGAAGCTTCAATATCACCTTTTAAGAATGTATCCACAAGATCATGTATCTCTCTTGGAATTATATTACCCGCTACACTTACAACACCTTTAGCTCCTACAGACATAAACGGCAAAGTCATCGAATCATCTCCGCTCATAACTGTTATGTCGCATAAAGATAAAATATCAACAACCTGCTGCACGCTTCCTGCCGCTTCTTTTATCGCAACAATATTATCTATTTTTGATAACCGTGCTACTGTTTGAGGAGATAAAGATATCCCTGTCCTGGAAGGCACGTTATAAAGCATTATCGGAAGCTTTGATTGTTTTGCCAATTCAGCATAATGTCTGTACTGCCCTTCAGGCGTAGGCTTGTTATAGTACGGCGTTATAATAAGCGCACCGTCACAGCCGGCTTTTTTAGCGAATATTGTCAATTCAAGCGACTCTCTTGTGGAATTAGAACCTGTTCCGGCAACAACCGGCACTCTTTTTGCGCAAGTTTCAACAGCTATAGAAACAAGCCTTTTTTGTTCTTCCATTGTCAATGTCGCCGCTTCCCCCGTACATCCGCAAGGCACGATCCCGTTTGTTCCGTTCTTGATCTGAAATTCAATAAGTTTTCTGTAAGTTTTTTCATCGGGTTTACCTTTTTTAAAAGGCGTAACTAATGCTACATAAGATCCTTTGAACATTTTACACTCTCCCTTGATAAATTAATTTTGCTCCGCCTTCAAGATATACGTTCGAAACCACATCGCCATTTATCTCGAAATAAATTTTTAATATCTCACCGCTTTTTGTCATTACATTTACAGGCGAAGAAGCTTCGCCTTTTATTCCCATGATTATTCCGGAAGCTACACTGCCTGTTCCGCAGGCCAGAGTTTCAGCTTCAACCCCTCTTTCATAAGTTCTTACAAGAACTTCATTATGGGTTTTACTTTTAGAAACAAAATTCACATTAGTTCCTTTAGGCGCAAAATATTCATGCTCTCTTATCTCTCTCCCAACTGTCATAACATCGATCATCATTAGATCATCAACGATAGCAACAACATGAGGTACACCTGTGTTAATAAATTTAAAATCTATTCGGCTCGCATCAATGTTCATAAGCTTTAATTTGACGTCTAATACCATATCTTTGGGATCGCTCATTTTTAATTTTACAGATCCCTCTTTAACATCTGCTTCTATAATTCCGGCACCTGTTTCAAATTTAAGCTTGTTCCCCCACGATCTTGAATAGGCGTACATAGCACTGCATCTGGCTCCGTTCCCGCACATGTCCACCTCTGATCCGTCCGGATTTATTATGCGCATTCTGTAATCAGCTTTATCCGATTTTTCTAAAACTAAAATACCGTCCGCTCCTATAGAAAGATTCCTTCTGCAAAGATCTTTAGCAGCTTCAGAGTAATTAATATCATCTCTTCCTATGTTATTATCCTTAGCGTCAAGAATAATAAAATCGTTCCCGCTTGCTACAGCTTTAGTAAAATTTATACCGTAGTCAAAATTCATTTAAGCTCCTTGATCACTTTTTCACTGGCGATTAGATCTTTATAAGTCTCTCTTTTTTTCACAATATGAGCTTCTTTCCCCATGACCATGATCTCAGCCGGCCTCGGTCTTGAATTATAATTTGAGCTCATAACATAACCATATGCTCCCGCGCTCATTACAGCTAAATATTCACCTGGAACAAGTTCAGGAAACTCTCTGTCTAAAGCAATATAATCACCGCTTTCACAAATAGGCCCTACAAGATCATATTTGTGCATTTCAGAATCGAGCTTCACTACCTGCAAAACCTCATGATAAGCGTCATACAGGCTGGGCCTTATTAGATCATTCATCCCCGCATCAACAATAGCAAACCTTTTACCGAAAGAAGTCGTCTTAATATAAAGAACCTTGCATATAAGAGCTCCTGCATTACCAACTATGAACCTTCCGGGCTCAAGGATTATCTTAAAAGGTTTATTTTTTAATAGCGGTACGATTTTTTCTGCTAATTCATCGGCACTTTTGGCTTTTTCCTTGCCGTAATCTATCCCGAACCCGCCGCCGATATTCAAAAACTTAATATCAATATTGCTTTTTTCGATAAATTCTAACACACGTTTGATCGCAGCTACAAAAGGTTCGGGATTTGTGATCTGCGACCCTATATGAACATGTATCCCTTCTAACCTAACATTTGAATATTTGTTTTCATTATCAAAAATATCCTCGGCTGTTTTAAAATCTATACCGAACTTTTTCTCTTTTGTCCCGGTAGTTATATAATCATGCGTATCAGCTTTAATATCAGGATTAACCCTCAATGCCACACGCGGTTTAGTGTTAAGTTTTCTTGCTACAGAATCTATCATCACTAGTTCCGGAATAGATTCAACATTAAAAAAAAGTATTTCTCTTTTTATAGCTTCTTCTATTTCTTCTTCTGTTTTTCCGACACTGGCATAAACTATTTTTTGGGAAGAGCATTTAACCTTAAGCGCTTTATAAAGTTCACCGCCGGAAACTATATCCAAACCGGACCCTTCTTTTACAAGCGCTCTGCAAATATTTAGGTTCGAGTTCGACTTCATTGAAAAACATATGAGCGGATCAATCTCTTTGAAAGCATCTTTGATCTTATTAAAATGATCAATTATAGTTTTATGGCTGTAAACATAGAACGGTGTAGGATATTCCTTTCCCATCTCTTTAAGCGATACCTCTTCACAGAAAAGTTCGTTATCATTATACTTAAAATCTCTCATATTCTATTTCTCCATTTTTTTGTTCCACAAAAATATTTCTTTTTTTACCATAACAGGATTAGTACTACCATATGTTTTTTTCCCGCTTACAGATTTGATCGGATCCAAAAGATCGAACACATCTTTATCAAATTCTTTCGAGAACTCCTTTATCTTTTTTAAAGGCATATCCGCTATTCTAATATTCTCGCTTATTGAACATTTAATAATGCTCCCGACTATATCATGAGCCTCTTTGAACGCAACCCCTTTTCTTACAAGATATTCGGCAAGATCCGTAGCATATATAAACTCATCTTTCAACTGCTGGGCCGTTTTATCCTTGTCAACTTTCAATGTAGAAATTATCCCTTCAAAAAGTACAAGTTCTTTTTTTACAAGTTCAACGGATTCAAATAAATATTTTTTATCGTCCTGCAGGTCTCTGTTATATGCATGCGGTAATCCCTTAAGCAGAACAAGCAAAGAATTAAGCGATCCTATAAGCTGAGCAGACTTACCTCTGATGAGCTCAAGAACATCGGCATTTTTTTTCTGCGGCATTAGAGAACTGCCCGTACAATATTTTTCTGAAATATCAACAAAAGCAAATTCTGCAGTACTATACAAAATAAGATCTTCGCTCATCCTGGATAAATGCACTCCTATTATCGCCAATGCCGATAAAAATTCAGCCATAAAATCCCTGTCGCTCACCGAATCTATACTGTTATTTGATACCGACGAAAAACAAAGTTTTTTTGCCGTAAAGAACCTGTCCAAATTAAGTGCTGAACCGGCTATAGCACCTGAACCCATAACAGAAATATCACTCCTTTTCTTTGCGTCTAAAAGCCTTGTCTTATCTCTTTCCAGCATTTCGACATAAGACATAACAAGATGCGAAAAAAGTATAGGCTGCGCATGATTCAAATGCGTATACCCGGGCATTATTACATCCAAATTATTTTTTGCCAGTTTCACGATAGCGGATTGCAGATTTTCAATAAGCTCAACAATGGCATCAATATTATCTTTGCAATAAAGCCTTACATCATTAACCACCTGCTCGTTTCGGCTCCTTCCTGTATGCATTTTTTTGGATTCTAAAGGAGCTTTTTCCTCAACATATGACTGCACGGCTGAATGTATATCTTCATGGCCCTTAAAAGAAATAGTTCCGTTCTCTATCTCAGTCAAAAGCTCATCCAAAACCAGGCATATTTTATTTTTTTCTTCTTTAGTTATGTATCCTGCTTCAAGCAAAGTTTCAGCATGCACTTTGCTGGCTGTGCAGTCATATTTCACTAAAACATAGTCTATGCTCAAACTCTCGGTGAAATCCATTACTTCGGGGCTCATGCCCTGTGACTTAAACCTTCCACCCCATAGCTTATTCATAAAATTCTCCTTTAATTCTTAAACGGCATTGCCCATAGGTCGATGAAGCCTTTGGCTAGTGTTTGGTCGAACTCGTCCCCTTCGCCGTATGTTGCTAATGCCATTTTGTATCTGGAGTTTGGGCTTTTTCGGCCGGCTACAGTTACTTTACCTTTGTACAGTTTAAGTTTAACTTCACCTGTAACTTTCTGCTGGGTGCTGTCTATAAATGCATCAAGCGATTTCTTAAGCGGTGTAAACCACAAACCGTTATAAACAAGTTCCGAATATTTAACGGCAATACCTATTTTGTATGCTCTTGTATCTCTGTCTAAAACAAGCTCTTCCAAACATCTATGTGCCTCATACAAAATCTCGGAAGCCGGTGCTTCGTAAACTTCTCTGGATTTTATTCCAACCAGTCTATCTTCTACCATATCAACTCTTCCTATCCCGTGAGTACCGCCAAGCACATTAAGTTCCTGTATCAATTCAACCTGTGCATATTTTTTCCCGTTAATTTCGACAGGCACACCTTTCTCGAATGTAATATTAACAAATTCCGGTTTATTCGGAGCATTCTCAGGTTTTGTAACCGTAATAAAAGTATCATCCTTAGGCATATTCCATGGATCTTCAAGGTCCCCGCTTTCAACACTAATGCCCCATAGATTTTTATCAATGCTGTACAATTTTTTCTTGCTCTGTTCAATTGGTATATTATGTTTTTTAGCATAATCTATTTCTTGTTCTCTGGTTTTTAATTCCCATTCTCTGACAGGCGCTAAAACTTTGAGATTTGGAGCTTTTATGCTGAAGGTAACTTCAAACCTTACTTGATCATTGCCTTTGCCCGTGCACCCATGAGCGACATATCCGGCCTTTTCACTTTTTGCGGCAGCTAGCATCGCGTCCGCTATCAACGGCCTTGATAAAGCTGTTGCAAGATTATACCTTCCCTGATACAAAGCTCCTGCTTTAAGCGATCTAAAAACATAATCACTCACAAATTCTTTTTTTAGGTCTCCTACTATACATTTTGTAGCACCTATCTCTAAAGCTCTTTTTTTAGCGGAAGTCGCATCTTCACCCTGTCCTACATCAGCCATATAACATATAACTTCAAAATCCCTATCCATTAACCATTTGATAAGTACAGATGTATCAAGCCCCCCCGAATACGCCAAAACAACTTTTTTCTTCATCCCAACTCCTTAATAGCATTTTTTATTTTTTAAATTCATCATCAATCAATCCCACAGTCGGAAAGCCCCCGTCATTCTGAGGCGAAGCCGAAGAATCTCTTTTACTTTTAATTAACGTATTTTTTACTATCCCATCAACAAATACAACAGCGCTTTTTCTACATGCATTCTATTTTCAGCCTGATCGTATATTATAGAATTTTTACTGTCCACAATATCCGATATCTCTTCGCCGCGATGCGCCGGAAGACAATGCATTATAAGTGTTTCTTTTCCTGTGTTACTCAAAAGTGTTTCATTCACCTGATAACCCTTAAAATCCTTAAGACGCTGTTCTTTTTCGGCTTCCTGCCCCATGCTTGTCCATACATCCGTATAAACTATATCGGCTTTTTTTATTGCTTCTTTGGGATCGTTCATTACATTAACGAAAGATTTATTTTTTTTTGCTTCTTTTTTGGCTCTTTCAACTATTTCGCCGGCTGGTTCATATCCTTTAGGCGTAGCAATATTAATATTCAGCCCAACTTTTGCTGAAGCCATTAAAAGCGAATTAAGAACATTGTTGCCGTCGCCAATATAAGTGATCTGCGTTTTTCTAAAAGAACGAAACCTCTCACTTATAGTAAGGATGTCGCCTAGCGCCTGACAAGGATGAGCAAGATCAGATAATGCGTTAATAACAGGCTTTTCGGAATATCTTGCTATAGTTAAAATATCCTGATGAGAAAAAACCCTTGCCGCTATCCCATCGACATATCTTGAAAGAACACAAGCCACATCTTTGACCGGCTCTCTGACCCCCATACTTATTTCTGCGGGGCTTAAATACAATGTATAACCTCCCAGATGTGTCATAGCAACTTCAAACGATATTCTCGTTCTATTAGAGGGCTTCTGAAAAAGCAAAGCTAATGTCTTATACTTCAAAGCATTCTTTTTTGCTAAAGGTTTTTTTTTGAACATGTGAGCGAGTTTTAATATGCCTTTTAGATCTTCACTGCTAAGATCCGTTATGCTTAATATATTATTTGAATTCTTTTTCATATGATTCCTTTTTTATATTCGTCCAAAACATCATCTAAAATACTCATTGCTTTATCAATTTCTTTCTTATTTACAGTCATAGGCGGCATTATTCTCAAGATATTGTTTTGTGTGCAATTCAATAACAAACCTTTTGCTATACATTTTTCTACTACCGGCGATGCATCAGTCATTTCCATTTCAACGCCAAGCATAAGTCCTTTACCCTTGATCCGGCCGATAACATCATTGTTCTTTTTAAGTTCTTCTATCTTTTCTACAAGATATGCTCCCATTTTATTTGTATTTTCAAGCAAACCTTCCTGTTCTATCGCTTCAAAAACAGCTAAAGCCGCACGCGAAACGATTGGGCTGCCGCCAAAAGTAGTGGCATGCTTTCCGGGGCCGAATACATCTTTAAATTTGTCGCTGACTACTAACGCTCCTATCGGAATACCTCCGCCTAAAGCTTTAGCTAGTGTCATAGCATCAGGTTCGATCCCAAAATGTTTGTATGCGAACATCTCTCCGGTCCTTCCCATGCCTGTCTGTACTTCATCTAGTATTAGCAATATATCTTTTTTAGTACAAATATCCCTCAATTCTTTCATATACTCGACAGTTGCAACATTTATTCCGCCTTCACCTTGTATCGGTTCTAGCATAATAGCGGCAGTTTTGTCTGATATTGCGTTCTTTAAAGCAGCAATGTCATTGAACGGAACATGTTTAAAACCTTCAGGGATAGGATCAAACCCTTTTTTTACTTTATCTTGCCCCGTTGCCGACAATGTAGCAAGTGTTCTTCCATGAAAAGATTTATACATCGAGATCAC
This sequence comes from Candidatus Omnitrophota bacterium, assembly GCA_015231715.1. The sequence goes on along the minus strand of JADGBB010000004.1, from coordinate 9,006 downwards.
TTCAAATTTACCGGGATTGCCGTAGCACCTGGCTAATTTTATAGCGCCTTCATTTGATTCTGCTCCGCTATTAGAAAAGAACACTTTACCTTTAAATGAATGTTCGATGATCTTTTTTGCAAGCTCTCCCTGAACTTCATTATAAAAATTGTTTGATACATGAAGTATCTTTCCCGCCTGCTCTTGTATTCCTTTAACTACAAAAGGATGACAATGGCCTATTCCGCTTACCGCCCAACCCGGAAAAAAATCCAAATATTCCTTGCCTCCTATATCCCACACTTTACAGCCTTCTCCTTTCACAAGACATAGATTTTGCTTAGTATAAGTGTTCAGTACATATTCATCATATATTTTTTTTACATCTTTTAAATTCATATCATTACTCCTACACCACAATTTCAGTTCCGATACCTTCATCGGTAAAAATTTCCAATAAAAGCGCATGTTTAAGGCTGGCATCTACAATGTGCGCTTTTTTAACCCCGCCTTCTAATGCGTTCAAACAAGATCCCACTTTTGGCAGCATGCCGCCGGTAATTATCTTTTTTTCAATCAATTCCTTAACTTTCTTGAAAGTTAAAGATTTATACATGGATCCTGTTTCCATATCCATTACACCTTTAACATTTGTCATTAAAACAAATTTTTCCGCAGACAATGCTACAGCTAAACTGCTTGCGGCATCATCGGCATTAACGTTATATATTTTGTTGTCTTTACCCTTGCCGATAGGTGCTACAACCGGTATCACATTACTATCAATAAGTTTTCTTATAACAGTAGTATCTATTGCTGATACTTCACCGACAAATCCCAAAAATTCGGCGTCTTTATGAGGAATAGTCTGCATAAGATTATTTTCTTTACCGCTTAAGCCGAAAGATTCAGCGCCAAAACTTTTTATTTCTGACACAAGTTCAGCGTTAAGTGCTAAAAGCACTCTATCAACTATTCCCATTGTTTTTTCACAAGTCACCCTTAAACCATTAATGAACTTAGTTACTAAATTTTCTTTTTCTAGTACTTCGTTTATGTTTGGTCCGCCGCCGTGAACTAGGATTGGTTTCATTCCGGCATATTTCATGAAAACTATATCCTGAATTACTCCTTTTCTTACTTCTTCGTCGTGGAGGGAGCTGCCGCCGAACTTAATAATTACCGTTTTACCAAAAAAGTTTTTTATATACGGCAGTGCTTCTATTAAAACTGCGCTTTTTTTAATTGCTTCTTCTACCATGCGTTTCACCTCACCGTACGGGAGAAAATTATCGGGTCCTGCCGCCGTTCCAACTTTGTGTGTTTTTTTATAATACACACAAAGTTTCCACCGCGTCACCCAATAATTTTCTCCCTTAGCTAGTCGAAATATCTAAATACACTTAAATCGGAATACACTTAAATCAGAATACACTTAAATCACAAAAACTTATAAATCAAAATAAAAACAAGACTCAAAACTTATTTTCTAAAACTACGTTGTGTAAAAAGCGTTTATTGCTATGTATTTTTTGGACAGGTCGCAGGAGTATTTTTTGCTTTTGCCTGTTCCGCAATGAAAATCTACGTCTATGCTTACTTCTTTGTTCTTAAAAACGTTTTGTTTTTGTTCTTTGGTGTTTTTAATTACTTTTCCTTTTGAGTAAAACATTACGTTGTCCATTTTTATGTCCATTATTTCCGGATCGAATTTTGCTCCGCTGGAACCGCAGGCGGCTGCGACTCTCCCCCAGTTGGGGTCTCCGCCGTGTACTGCGCATTTCATCAAAGTTGAATTAGCTATACTGCTGGCGGCTTTTTCCGCGTCACTTGAATTTTTTGCACCGACAATTGTTATTTCAATAAGTTTAGTTGCTCCTTCACCGTCTGAAACTATCATTTTAGCCAGATCCATCATGACCTGTTTTAGATTGTCTTGGAAAATTTTATAATCAGTTCCTGCATCTTTAATAAGTTTATTTCCTGCTAAACCGTTGCTCATTAGGATCAAAGTATCATTAGTACTCATATCTCCGTCAACAGTTATAGAATTAAAGGTATCGTTATTAACATCGATCAGAACTTTTTTCAGCATTTTTTTAGAAATATTAGCATCTGTCATTATGTAACAAAGCATAGTAGCCATATCCGGCCTTATCATTCCGGCCCCTTTGCCTGTGCCTGATATTATTACATTCTCTCCCGCGCATAAAAAAGTTCTCGATGAAACTTTAACGAACTGATCCGTTGTCATGATTGCTTCAGCTGCTTGGCTTAATCCATCGTAGCTCAACTTATCTACAACCACCGGAATTCCTTCCATCAAAGGTTTCATATCCATTGGCCTGCCGATAACGCCTGTAGATGAGATCAGCACTTCATGAGATTTTAATCCCAAACTTTTCGCTGCAGTTTTCTGCATTTTAACCGCATCCTGATATCCCTGTTTTCCGGTCATGCAATTCGCATTTCCTGAATTCACAAGTACCGCCTGAATGCTGTCACTTTTTTTGAGAGTTTCTTGGCACAAAACAACCGGTGCCGCTTTTACAAGATTTCTTGTGAACGCCGCTGCAACATTACATAGCTTATCTGAATAAAAGACAGCCAGATCTTTGCGTTTTTTCTTTAATCCGCAATGTATCCCGGCGGCTTTAAAACCTTTAGGCAATACCATGTTAATTATTTTTTTGTCCATTTATTTTCTCCCTATTTAAGGCCTTCGGATTCGTCAAACCCGCACATAATGTTCATATTTTGTACTGCTTGCCCGGCCGCGCCTTTCAATAAATTATCAATTACAGACACTATTATCAGCATACCCCTTGATACTTTAATGCCAATATCACAAAAATTTGTATTTACGACATTTGAAAGTTCAGGCAGAACACCTTTTTCCCTAACCCTCACAAAAGGTTCTTTTTCATAAAATTTTTCATATTTTTCATATGCTTGAACCAGATCTTTTTCTTTTAATCCCGTAACATATATCGTAGACATTATGCCCCTTTTTACAGGCAGTAAATGCGGAGCGAAATGAACAGTTATTTCTTTACCTATCTTTTTTGAAAGTATCTGCTCAATTTCCGGGATATGCTGATGCTCATCTGCTTTATAGCACCTTAAATTTTCGTTTACCTCCGTAAACGATAGCGCAACATCTGCTTTTTTCCCGGCTCCGGAAGCTCCGCTTTTTGAATCCGAAATAATATTAACTCCCGGATCAGCCAAACTTCCGCCAATAGGCAGAAGTCCTAAAATGACACTTGTAGGATAACATCCTGGATTAGCTATTAATTTAGCTTTTTTTATTTTTTCCCTGTTTATCTCAGGCAATCCATAAACACTTTTATCAAGATTTGCAGGATCCAGATGTTCTATTTTGTACCATTTATTATATGACTCTTTATTTATTCTGTAATCAGCACTAAGATCTATAACCTTTACCCCTTTTTTTAGTAACAAAGGAACATATTCCATTGAAACTGTATGGGGAAGAGCCAGAAAAACGACGTCACATGTTTCGGCTATCCTATCAATATTGATCAGTTTGCATTCAATATCAATAACTCCTGAAAATTCAGGATACATCTGGCTATATTGTACAGGTTCTATATTTCTTGAAGCAAGTTCAGATATGATCACTTGACGATGCCTCACCAGACAGTTCACTACCTCCCTGCCCACATAGCCTGTTACTCCTAGTACTCCAACTTTTTTCATAATAATCTCCCTGCTCTTTTATAAGAACATAATATTATATACTAAAATTAAAAAAATTAAAGAACTAATAAATTTAAAATTTTACCCCTTACAAAAACAAAAAGGCAGGAGTTTTTGCTCCTGCCTTCTCTTCCCGCTTCAGAAAGCGGGGATATGTAAAAATGTCCGCCTCGTTAACGTTTAGAGAACTGGAAGCTCTTTCTAGCTCTCTTCTGACCGTATTTTTTGCGTTCTTTAGCTCTTGGATCTCTTGTTAACAATCCTTCTTTCTTTAAAGCTGCTCTGTATGCTATGTCTACTTCAAGCAACGATCTTGCTATTCCTAATTTTAAAGCTCCTGCCTGCCCTGTGTCTCCGCCGCCTATTATACTGGCAGCTACATCGAATTTTCCTTTTGTAGCTGTAACATCAAAAGGTAACATAGCTTCAATTCTATGTGTTTCTCTAGGAAAATAATTTTCAAATTTTCTTCTGTTTATTTTAATAACGCCGGTACCCGGGAATATTCTTACCCTGGCTATGGCCTCTTTGCGTCTACCAACCGCGCTAAAAACTACTTTTTCTGCAGACATTTATCACCTCTTGTTTTATTTAAAGTTCTATAATTTTTGGATTCTGTGCTTCTTGTTTGTGTTCCCCTGAAACGTACAGCTTAAGTCTTTTGATCATTACATCAGCCAGCTTATTTTTAGGAAGCATACCTTTAACTGCATGTCTTAGCATATGTTCCGGTTTTTTTATTTTCATATCTTTGTAAAGAACAATTTTTTGACCGCTAGGATAACCGGAAAAAGATTTATATTCTTTTTGCTCAGCTTTTTTTCCTGTAACTTTTACCTTATCACAATTAAGAACAACTACACCCGCTCCTCCGTCAGTATGCGGCGTGTAATCACTTCGGTATTTTCCGCTTAAGAGATTAGCTATTTTTGTAGCGGCTCTCCCAAGTACCTTATTTTCTACGTCGATCTGGTACCATTCATGTTTAGCTTCTTCTTTAGTAAGCATTCTTGTTTTATTGCCTGTCATTTTGATCATCCCCTAAAATTTTAATAAATTTTGATAGTTTAAGATTTAAAAAATTAACATATTTGGAAGACATTGTCAAGCTTTTTAGCTTGCAACTTAATTTTTTGGAATTAATGGAAGGTTTAGATAGCCGTTAAAGCTATCTTGATTTCATTACTTCTCTATATAAAGATGAAACCTGATCTCTATAAAATTTTTCATAAACATCTTTAACTTCATGTTTATGCGTACCTTTATTTAATGCATCTGATTGTCTTTTTTGCTCTCTTCTTCTGTCTGAAACATGCTTTTGCGGTTGTTTAAAAGAAAGTGACATATTCCTCCTTTGACGTTTACAAAAACCAAAATTTTAAACTTGTGAAACAAGTATATAACAAGTATTTATACTTGTCAAAATAAAAAAGGTAGTTTTTTTAAAAAATTTTGAATTTTGTTATATTGTTAATTTAAATGCTGATAAGAAGTAAATTAATATTTGATGTTTATAAGGACTAATCCTTGAGGAGGAGCCGTAGGCCCTGCTTTTGTGCGGTCTTTAGCGTCTATTATATTTTTCATGCTGTCCGGCGGAAGATAACCTCTTCCTATATCGACGACCGTTCCGACAACATTGCGTACCATGTTATATAGAAAACCATTACCTGTTAAGGAAATACATATATCCCTTTTCCCGCTTATTTTGGCTGCATAAATAGTACGAACGGAAGTTCTTTCTTTTTTATCGCGGGCTTGAAAAGACTTAAAATCATGCTCACCCAGCAGTGCTTTAATTTCCTTTCTCATCAGATTTATATCCAGGTCATGATGGACTCTCCAAGCATACCTTTCATTGAAAGGATCTCTGTTCTTTTCGTTCAATATGTAATAATGATATGTTTTTTTCTTAGCTTGGTATTGGGCATGAAAATCGTCTTTGACGTATGCAGCATTTTTTATAACTATTGCTGCAGGCAAAAAAGTATTTAATGCTTTTGGAATGCTCTTGTAAGGTATTTTTGTTTTGGCCTTAAAATGCGCTACTTGTCCTTTTGCATGGACACCTGCATCCGTTCGGCTAGCGCCTAAAAGTCTATGGCGAAAGCCATAGACTTTTTCGATCGCCTTTTCTATTTCTTCTTGAATGGTTTTACCGTTTTTTTGTATCTGCCAGCCTGAGTATCCTGTGCCGTCATAGGCTATGGTTAGTTTGACTGTATACATAATTAGATTAAACTATTATAACTTAATAAGTTTTTCAGCTATCTGTACCGCGTTAAGGGCAGCACCTTTACGCAAATTGTCTGCGACAACCCACATATTAATTCCGTTCTCTATAGATTCATCTTCTCTTATGCGCCCAACCAAAGTTGCATCTTTCCCTTCTGCATTTATAGGCATAGGATAACTATTGCTGTTAACATCATCAACAACTGTTACGCCCTCACAACCTTTTAATAGCTCAATAACTTCCTTGCGTGTTATCTTTTTTTCGGTTTCTAAATTGACACTTTCTGAATGAGCATAGAACACCGGTACCCTAACACAAGTAGCTGTAACTTTCAAATTAGGCATATGCAGTATTTTGCGGCTTTCATTCACCATCTTCATTTCTTCTTTTGTATAACCGTTTTCAAGAAAAACATCTATATGAGGTATTAGGTTATACGCGATCTGATGTTTAAAATTAACTATATCGCCCGCATCTACATTATGCGCGCCTTCGGGATAATGCCTGTTTTTTTTCGATAAGGTCATTGCCTGTTTTTCAAGCTCTTCAATATTAGGCTGACCAGCACCTGATACCGACTGATACGTTGAAACAACTATTCTTTTAAGGCCGACTTTATCTTTGATCGCTTTTACCGGCAGCATCATCTGTATTGTCGAACAGTTCGGATTAGCTATTATTCCTTTATGTTTTTTAATATCTTCAGGATTAACTTCAGGTACAACTAGCGGTACATCCGCTTCCATTCTAAAAGCACTCGAATTATCTATGCAAACTGCTCCTGCTTTAACGGCATGCGGCAAAAATTCTTTACTTCTTGTTGCTCCTGCGGAAGCCAGAACAATATCTATTCCTTTAAAAGAATTTTCACTTAAAACCTGAACTTCAATTTCTTTGCCTTTAAAGTTAAGTTTTTTACCTTTAGAGCGCTCGCTCGCTAAAAGCCTAAGCTCATCAATAGGAAAATTTCTTTCCGCCAATATTGATAAAAATCTTGTTCCTACTGCGCCTGTTGCACCCATAACAGCTACATTATACTTATTTTTTTTAACCATTTTTTCTCCCTTTAATATTCAATTTGTTATTAGATAAACGAAGCCACCATGTCTCCTACTTCAGTTGTAGTCATTCCCATTACAGCGGCTTTCATGCTTTTCATATTAGGTGTTGTTTTCATTATCGCATTCTCTATTGCTTTAGCGGCTTTTTCTTCGCCGAGCATTTCCATCATCATTCCTGCCGATCCGATCGCAGCCAAAGGATTTATTTCATTTTTCCCGGTATGCTTAGGCGCTGTCCCGCCTATGGGTTCATACATTGAAAGACCATTAGGATTAATGTTCCCTCCCGCGGCTACACCTAGACCGCCTTGTATAACAGCCGCTAGGTCTGTCACTATATCACCGAACAAATTATCGGTTACAATAACATCATAAAATTCCGGGCATTCTATCAAATAGAGGCTCAATGCGTCAACATGAACATAATCTCTTTCGATGTCAGGATAATCTTTTTTGCCTATTTCATGAAAAGCTCTTTCCCATAGATCGAACGCATAGGTAAGTACATTAGTTTTCCCGCAAAGTGTAAGTTTCTTTTTCTTGTTTCTTTTTCTTGCGTACTCAAACGCGAACCTTAAACATCTTTCAACACCTTTACGCGTATTTATTGAAGTTTGTATAGCAACTTCATCAGGTGTGCCTTTTTTAAAAAATCCGCCTGTTCCCGTATATAGCCCTTCGGTATTTTCACGAACAACAACAAAATCAATATCTTCGGCAGTTTTACCTTTTATAGGAGTAAAAACATTCGGATAAAGTTTAACTGGTCTTAGATTTATGTACTGATCAAGATCAAAACGCAGTTTTAAAAGAATACCTTTTTCAAGTATTCCGGGCTTAACGTCTACGTGACCTATAGCTCCAAGATAAACCGCATCATATTTTCTTAATTCAGTCACATCTTCATCTGTAAGTACATGCCCTGTTTTAATATATCTTTCCCCGCCAAAATCGAATTCAGTAAAAGACATATCTATCCCGAATTTTTTCCCTACAGCCGTAAGAACTTTACGTCCTTCCCTAATAACTTCAGGACCTGTTCCGTCTCCCGGTATTACCGCTATCTTGTACATGTTTCTCCTTACTTTTTTTTCTTATTTGCCCAATCAATCAATCCGCCTGAGATGATCATATCCTTAATGAAATCAGGAAAAACTTCGGATTTAAATATTTTATCGTTTCCTTCTACTGTTATTTCGCCTTTATCAACATTCACTTCAACTGTATCGCCTTCTTTTATAAGGTCAACTATTTCCGGACATGTAAAAATGGGCAATCCTATGTTTATACAATTTCTATAAAAAATTCTGGCAAAACTTTTAGCTATAACACATGATATTCCAGCGGCCTTTATTGATATAGGCGCATGCTCTCGGCTTGAACCGCAGCCAAAATTTAAATTCCCTACAATAATGTCGCCTTTTTTTTTCTTTTTAACAAATTCAGGATCAGCGTCCTCCATACAGTACTTTGCCAGTTCAAGAGGATCCGCCGTATTCAAATACCTTGCGGGTATAATCTCATCAGTATTAATATCATTACCAAATTTAAAAGCCTTCCCCTTAAACTTCATATCAATCTCCTTTGTCAATCTACATCCGAAACCTCACCATCATCCTGAGGAGCGAAACCCCACCGTCATTCTGAGGAGCGAAGCGACGAAGAATCCCAGCCCCACTGCCATATTCCAACCTCGAATCCCCTACAGATCCGACGGATGCGCTATCTTCCCTTTTATCGCGCTAGCTGCTGCTATAACCGGATTCGCCAAATAAATAAAACTCTTAGGATGCCCCATGCGTCCTACAAAATTTCTGTTTGTAGTCGCTACCGCCACTTCTCCTTCAGCAAGTATTCCCATATGACCTCCTAAACAAGGCCCGCAGCTTGGAGTACAAAAAACACCGCCCGCTTTTATTATTATCTCGGCAAGTCCTTCATCTACACATTCTTTATAAACTTTCGGTGTGGAAGGAATAACGATAAGTCTTGTGTCGGTGTTAACTT
>JADGBB010000049.1 GCA_015231715.1 Candidatus Omnitrophota bacterium | reverse complement strand
TGGTCATTTGGCCGGGATCAAAAGGTATTGATCTGTTGAGCCATATGGCATTTGTTCCGGGATTGTTTTTCACTTTCTCTAAAGAAAGGGTTAAATTTCTCTCATCTCCCAAAAGATCAAGCAACTCTTTAAAAACACCGGCATCATTTTCATAATACGTTATCCCTAAATAGATAATTAATCCAAGCCTGATAAAACTCGATCCGGCATAAATTTTACTGTGTTTATCCAGCTCCATAAACATAGTATTCATACCTTTTACCGAGAGATCCGATCGTTCTATCTCATCAAGCCCGCTTGACGGAAGGATATTGACTTCTTTCCCCCCGGCCTTGGCAAGTTTATGTATTTCTTCAGCCGAAAGAAATTCTATGCTGTACCCGCTGCCGCGCGTCTTTCTCTGTATCATATTTTTCAGCGAACCGTCTTTATCGGTTTCAAGGTACCCTTCCCAGATCCTTATCGTTAAAGGCTGATCTTTCATTGATGTTTTTCCCATGTTACGGAATATTTTTGATGAATATTCCATCGCGAATTTTTCCGCGGCAATCGCTTTATCGTCTTTACTCGTACCCTTAAGAGACAATATTATTTCATGGTTCTCAAAAAGCCTATGGCCATATAACCTTTTGGATATTTTGAATTCCTTTGATGTTTCGGATGCTTTCGGATCTTTACTCAAAATGATCATGCCTGCCTCAGGATTATATTTTGACAATGCGGAATCTACTATCCCCACTGCTCTTTCACCGTGTATCATTTCATCAACTATCACTACATCCGGCACAAAACCCGCAAATTCTTGCTCAATAGAAATGATCCCGTCAACAACTTTAATATCATATTTTCCGGGAAACGTTCTTTCGATCTCTTCAGCCGTATATTTGCGGTCTTTAAGATGTTCGGCGATTATCATTAATTTTTCCCTGTTATCCGAACTTTCGAAAGATGATTTATCATCTTTGACCGGTTCATCTTTTCCCATGGTACGTTTCCAGGCAGAAAAAGCTTTTTCTATCTCACCTGCCACGTCGTAGTTTTCAAGATCATCCTTTGATAAAAACGAGTCAGTAGCACTTATAATTATCGGCCCTAGTATTTTTGCGGCTTCATCCCGGTCCCAGTAACTATTCATAATTAAGGCGGCATCGGACTGAGCAAGTTCACTTATGAGATTTTTTTTGCCCTCAAGCATCTGTCCGTCATAGATTATCAGATCATAACTTTTTTGCCTCAATGCTTTTCTGATATCATCAGCCGTTCCGGCTTTCGTTAAAACAAAATCTTTCGCAGACAAAGACAAATTTACCTGACGGCAAAGAGCGGATAAAACACCGGCATCGTCATCCGCTACAAGTATGTTCATAGGTCCTTCTTTTTTGCCCATATTGCCGTCATTAATTCCAAGATGTTCTTTATTTTTATTGAGCCAGACTTTTTGCAGGTTTTGTATCTCTTTTAATTCCTTAATTTTGTCAAAACTTCCTGTTTCATACGTTTTAACATCCTTTGTATCTGCTCTGTTAAAAAAACTTAAAAATTCGCGCAAAGCCCTGCTTGCCGCGCTTTCTACCGCTATCTTGGCTTCGGGATTGATTTTTAGGACTTTCAGAATAAGTTCCGCTGTTCTTTTAACATTAGCAATGTTGCCCATGTGTATCACAAGCACATCAACATCGTAACCGACTTTTTGAAGGGCTTTATCAAATTCTATCCAACCGTCAGAACCGGGACCTATTTTTGCTCTTCCTTCTTTTATCTGATACCTGGAAATAGAAGCCTCATTGCCGTCATAGATATTTACAACGCCGCAATGCTTTATTTTTTTCAGTTTGTTTTCCATCTCTTCATATCTACCCGGATGACATTCGTACATAAATACTCTGTAACTGTCATGCTCCGGGACAGGCTCATCTTTTTTTGAAAAATATTCATTATAGTCGACAAAAAATCTATTTATACCCCTTTTTAGAATTGTCACGATCTCATTATCTTCTTCCGAAGGCATAAGGGGAAAATTGATGAAACTTTCAAGTTCCTTCAGACTTTTCAGCGAACTTTCTAAATCACCTTCTCCTTTTAGAGTACAGCTCATTACCGTTTTTTCAATATCCGGCTCTCCGTATTGTTCAGGCAAAAAATATTTACGTAACTCATCAAACCCGCCAAGACCGAAAGTTACAATAGCATCTTGGACGTAAGCAAAAGGACCTTTATCTCCTTTGCATATTTCATCAAAAAACATCAGATATTCCGGATCATATTTAGCTCTGCCATTTAAAGTTTTTTGCAGTTCCGCCCATTCTACATCTTCGTCCTTGACATAGAATTCCGCCTTTAGCCCTGTCGAAAAATATGTAACGGGTCTGTCGGCTATCCATACTCCCGGCATATTCTCCACAGGTAAAAAATATAGTTCTCCCAAAAGACCCTTTTTCAGCACAGGTGAATTACAATACACGAATTCATCGTTTGCTATTCGATCACTTATTTTTATTATATTGTGGGCTTGTTTGGCTCCGTTCCAAGGATCGACAAGAACTTTTGCCCTCGTTTTATTAGGTATTTTAGGCGCGAGATCATCAGCCACCAGGATATATTCTTCGCCAAAAAAACTATCAAATTTTTCTATATCATTTCTTGTGAATCCCGCTCCGAATAAAACCATCTTTCCGGTAAATCCTTGCGGCGATGTCGCTCCGTCAGCTATAGGGGTTGATGCTACCTGTTTTTTACCCTCGAACGCTTTTTCATCTTTCACCGTAAGAGGCGCTGTTTTATCACCGATTATAGGACGCATTTGGATAATATACAATTTCCCATCCTTTACACCCCATTCCAGATCTAGCGGAACCCCTATCTCCTTTTCAAGTTCAGCGCTTATTTGAAAAAGCTTAAACGCCATATTTTCATCGATCGGGCTTCTGACACCGCCGATGATAGGATATCGCTCCATAATTTTGATCATCTTGTCTTTATTTTGTATTATGTTGAACTCTTTACACTCATCGCCGTCATTCACTTTGAAAGTGTAGGGATAATTCACATATGAAGTATCAAATTCATATTCTCCAGTGTTTTTATCAAAAAGAAACTGCGCGGTATTAGCTTTTATCCCGCTTACCGCTGTTTTTACGTCGCCAAAACAGCATTCTATGGAAGCTTTGCCGTGATAGTTGCTCATTAGCGTACCACCGCTGTCGAAATTTTTGAAACTCTGAAGCAATATCCCGAATCCGTCTTTCTTTGTGATCTGAACCTGCGCCCCTAATGTACTTAATTCTTTACTATGGAACCATATTTTTTCAACAGAATCCATCAGCATTTCGCGCACGGCCCCGGAAGCCGACGAGCTGACAGGAGAAGTAAACACACCCGCGAGATTTTTATCATATCCATCCTCATATCGTCCGCTTGACCGGGCAATAAAAGGTCCTTTAAGGAACCTGCATTTGTGCTCCACAAGAAAATCCAGTTCAGGCGGATATTTCATTTTAACTAATATTTCTTTAAGTTTATCTATCTGTTCGCTTGTCAGTTCATCAGTATCAACCTTTAGCGCTTCAGATACTAAACGATTTCCTTCTTCAATAAGTGTCTTATTTCCCTCCACAAAAACATCCCATACATCTTCCATGCTGAAATAGGCCGATTCGGGCAGACTCACATCAAGCCCCAGCCTTTCAACGACTCTGTTTAGTATGATATCCCACGAAAGTTTTCCGCCGTACTTAGGAGCAAGCCTCTTTTCAAACTCCATCCGGTAAAGCATATCCCTGGCCTCTGATGTAGATATACGTCCTTCACGCGGAGTCCATATCCCCAAAGGATGAGCTTCGATCGTAAGAAATATAAAACATAATATAATTGAAATAGTCCGTTTCATACGTTTCCCTAGGCTGACACATTTACCATTATTATCGCGTCTATGCATTCTTTTAGTTCATCAAAATTTGCTTTTGTTATCTTTAGTATACCGTCTTTTTCCATGATCATTTTTAATGCTTCCGGATCGTCTGTTATCACGGCTAGTATGTAATTTAGAGCGTCAGTCGGTTTTGCGTCTTGTAATCCTTTTAATTTTATGAGTTCAAGGCCTAGCGCGAACTTTGTCATGATGTCGGGATATTTGTTCATATCCTCATCTATCCATTGGATCTTTACTCTCGGATGGAGCCTCGCGAATTCATCAATACCGATAAAATCTTTTTGTTTCGACACCGGAAGTAGAAGTATCGCGCTGCCTTCATTTTCGGCCAAAGCTCCTTCAGCTTTAGCCGCCATTTCTTCGATAGTAGATTCTTCCGTCATTATTATGTTTTGATTTTTATATCCATAACCTTTTTCCCTTAAAACTCTGGGTGTTTCTTTTACATACGGGAACAAAGCGCTTTGCGTTTCGGTGTCCCTGACAACTTGAACAACAACATCCATACTTGTTTGCGGCTGTTTTACAAAAACATCAATATCCAGAACAACTCTCAAAGCCGTCAGCATCAATGTTTTGTCAGCCTTCTCGATATCTTCTCTGTTTTCTATATCCGCCGCCAAAGTCTTTATAGCATCGGCTTTTTCTTTACCGTCTTTGAACTCTTCCAAAATATCCCTTAACCCACTTATCAAGCTCTCAGTATCGGATAGGTCAAAAGCATCGAGGTTATTTTTAAGTTTTTCTTTTATGCCTATACCAGTCAATCCTTTAGCGATAGATACTACTTGCCCAAGATAATTTTTTCCTTCGGTCATGTTTGCTCTTACCTCATCATCGATAAAAGCCGGTGATTCGGCTATAACTACAGCGACAGGACTTTTAATTTTGCCATAATTCGCAATAGTTTCTACTGTTTCCCGGAAAATTTTCAGATTTTCGTCAGGTTCTACTCCGACTGCTTTTCGATTAAGATGGTCCATATCAAACGTAAAAACTATTTGGCTGTCGGGATTTTGTTTTAACAATTCAGACAATGCCGCCTGCAGATCTTCGATCGCGCACATTTCGACTACCGGGTTTCCTTCGGTATTTTCAGGCATAGTCTTTCTTATATATTCATAGCTACCTCCGTAAACTCCGGATGGAACAACATGAACAAAGGCTGATGCCGACCCGTCCAGATATAAACCGGCTAAAAAAGTACCTTCATGAAAATAATTTCCGTGTTCCTTTCTGAATTCATCGGCTTTCTGAGCAGTATTGACCGCGTCAAGCTTTTCTTTCCAATTATCACCTAATTCTTTTTTCATTCTTTCGATAACAGATGCTGATAATCCATCCGTATGCGCCAAAGAATCAATATTCACAATTATCAATCCTGAATTTTCCAGCACTCCTTCATCCTGTTTACCTTTGATCCATGAATACATTTGATCGTGGGTTTGGATAATAACAGTGTCCCCGTTTTCATTTACTTTCTGTTTTTTAGGGGATAAAGCATCCACTTTGACTAGAGACGGAGGACTATTTGTGAGCCTCGCCCGCCAGGCGGCAGCAGTCTTTTCAATACTTTCGGTTTTTTCAGGTATTCTTTCCAATAGAAAAGCCGTTATATTTTTTAGTCTTATGCGGTTAAACGAGGCGAACAAATTTTGTGTTACATTCTTGATCTTATCCTCTTCTCCGAAAACATGCCGGTACTCTTCAAGTGGTTTCAAATTATTTGCACTCCTATAAATGATCAAATCCTTCAGTTCCATAGGAGCACCGGGCTTTATCGATAAGTGGAACGATTCTTCCCTTACAAAAGGCACATCACGCAATAATTCAAATATAGTATCCAGCTCATCATCGCTTAATTCTCGATCTGTATCTTTTAAAAGTTCTAAAAGTTCGGGCGAAAGTTCTTTGCCGAGCATCAGCTTAAAAAAATCGTTATTTTGTCCGCTCATTTTTACGTCTATATACTCGCTGTTCAACAAATTTCTATCTTCCTGCGAAATATTTTTACCGGCGGTTTCTATTGTCTTATCTCTCAGTTCTTTGTCAGTTACCCGAGAATATTCGCCGATATATTCATCCGGCCTCAGCATATCTCTGATATAAGAAACAAATGTCCTGAACTCTTTTGTCCTGCCGCCGGAGAACATTTCTCCCACAGGCCTCAAAACACGCGCGGGGTCTTCCGGATATACTATATCTACCGAACCGTCTATTTTGATATAAGCTGAAAAAGCCGGATGAATTATTCCTTGTTTCTGTTTCGAAAAATTCTGTATTTTTTCGATTATTCGATCCGAAGCCCCAAGGTTTTTCAAAAGCGACGCTGCTCTCCCATACATCAGCATACCCCAATCTCTTACTCCCTTGCCGTATTCTTCTTCCTCCTTAACAGGAACACCTCCGACAGCTTCGTTGACTATCTTCCATACTTCTTCCTGCATTTCAATAACCGTTTCCATTGCCTTGTACCAAGTTTCATTAGTCTTTATAACTTTTTTCATTTCTTCGTCTATTTTGAATTTTCTTATGGAGAATCCTTTTCGAGCTTCTATCGCCGCTTTTACGATAGGAATATATTTTGCCGCGTATTTTTTTATTAGCCTCGCTCTTTCGTTTTTTAACTTCTCATTTTCCGCTGCGGACAGATCTTTAGCTGTTAAACTTTTTTCAACATAGTCCAAAACATCAGTGTTATACATGTGGAAACTCACAGCTATCTTTTGTATTTCTCCTATTTTCGATATTTTTTCCGGGACTTTTTCTTGTTCAATATTCGATCCGTCGGTAACAAAACTAATATGCTCGTACTCCATTTTATACGCTTCTTTAATAACATCCGATATATCCGCGCCGATAACATTGTCCCTGTAATCCAAAGGCTCGCTTTGGAAATAAGGACAAATACTGTTTGTGGCGCTTCTTAACCGTTCTAAGATCTTTACGGCTACCGGGAACGGCATATGGACCAAAGGACATTTCTCGGCATTGACCGCGCATATAGCGCATTGGTTGCTGCATCCCTTGGTCAATTCCAGCATCGGAGTACTATCGGTGAAAAACCTTCCCTTTGTTCTTCGCCCCACACCACATAGGTTCAATAGATCATCATGTGTCATCCCTTCAAAAACATCTATAAAAAGCCCTGTATTCGGACGGTTAGGCGTTGGCAGGAACGATATCACACGCTTAAACTCATCCCATGAATTTTTCCAGCTGAAATCACTTTTTTTGCTTTCGGCAAAAAGTTCGGCCGCTTTATTTCGGATAGTTTTTCCTTGTTGATCATTGAGATACGGTTCATACGAACTCAAAATAAATTCGGCGGTAGTCAAAAGTCTCAAATATTTGTCAGCTTTTTCAGGTTTAGCAAGATTTAAAACTTCAATAACGATATCATCCAGTTCCTCTCCTTTTAATATTTCCGTTTTTGATTTAGTTTCTATAGTCTTGTTTTCCAATAGTTGATTTTCATACGAAGTCTCGATATAAATATTTCTTTTTTCTGAAAGTTTGTTGCGGATATAAGCAAAAGATTCATTAATATTTTCGAACAAAAATGTTTTTGAACACTCATCAATTATCGTCTGCTTTAAGGCGCTTTCATTTCTGAGCCAGACATCCAGATATTCCTGTTTTCCCATAGAATTATTGCCGAAGTAGTCGTCTACAAAACATCCTAAAAGTTCTGATATGTCACCCTTTGCCAGCAACTTCAGCATGCTTTCTACCATTTTTTCTTTTAAAACAAATCTTGTCCTGCTTTTATTGAATTCATATTTTCCCGCGACTGACAAAAATGTTCTGTACGCGGTTTTTATAGAATAAACTACAAGATTATTATTTAGCAATTGTTCTTCGAATTCTTCGTCAGAAATACTTCTTCCCAAAGTTCCGCGTGACACCTGGTAAACAATTTCCGAAAGTTGCTTATCCATATTTATGCTTTCAGCCATATCGGCAAATTCGGCATTGTTAGTAATATCTATACAGCCCACTTGAGCTAAACATGTGTACCATCTAAATGCCTCTTTTTTTATTCTTTCAATGTTATCGTTTTCATCATTCGACCATTTAATGGTATTCTTGAAACCAAATTCCTTCTCGTATTCCTCTTTTAAAGCTTTTAATACATTCTCTGGTGCCGCCGAATTATATATTTCATTTTTCTTATCACGCAGCTCAGGATCTATTAGTATCGTGAGATAAAACCATACTCTTTTATTTTTCTTATACTCATTAAGAACTCTTTGACAAAATTCTCTGTTTTTAGGACTGTTAAAATTATTTTCTTCCTTAAGGTTCTTAGCGCCCTCTTCAATCCATTCAGGAATATTTTCATCACTCCAAACCGGATTTGACATATATTCCTGATAAGAAGGCATATTTATAAGCCTCATATCTTTTTCTCTGTACATAACAGCTGTCGCTTTCAGCATCGCAGTAAATGTTTCAACCGCATAGTTTTCAGGTTCTCGTATACTCTTTCTTGACCTTACGACAGGAACGCTGTTGTCCATATCCACATTCATCCCTAACTTCATCATTTTTTCAGAGATTTCAGAAGGCAGATACGAAAGAATAGTTTCAG
>JADGBB010000048.1 GCA_015231715.1 Candidatus Omnitrophota bacterium | reverse complement strand
GAAAGACGGAGGGATAAGTTAACAATATTAAGATGACGATAATATTTGTTGTAGTTCTTTTGTGTGCACATAACTCTT
This sequence comes from Candidatus Omnitrophota bacterium, assembly GCA_015231715.1. Next base: position 8,656 of record JADGBB010000048.1, on the reverse strand, counting down.
ACGCTTTTTTTGGCGGTTCAGAAAAAGCCGAGAAATTATTTAATAGCGGTAATTTTGAAGAAGCCTCTAATGAGTACGATAAAGTTTTAGAAAAAAAACCGGATGATAATAACGCAAAATATAATAAAGGCGTTGCGTTGTTCAAGAACAATAAAATACAAGAGGCTTTCAATGCTTTTGTCTCATCTTTTTCTGAAGAAAATAAAGAGTTATCGCAGTCTGCTTTATATAACGCAGGGAACAGTAAATTCAGGGCTGCTTCAACATCAGAAAAAAAATCACCGAGCGAGGCATTGAAAAATTACAAACAAGCGCTTGAGTTCTATCAAAAAGCTATGGTAAATAATCCCGACGATATGGATTCAAAGATAAACTATGAATACACATATGAAAAAATAAAGAAACTAGAAGAACAGCAGCAACAAAAACAAGACAAGCAAGACAAACAAGACCAGAATCAACAAGATAAGCAAGACCAACAGAATCAGCAAGACCAACAGAATCAGCAGGACCAACAGGATAAGCAAGACCAACAAGATAAGCAGGATCAACAGGATAAGCAAGACCAACAAGATAAGCAAGACCAACAGGACAAGCAGAACCAACAGGATAAGCAGGACCAACAGGACAAGCAGGACCAACAGGATAAACAGGACCAACAGGATAAACAAGACCAACAGGATAAACAAGACCAACAGGACCAGCAAGATAAACAGGATCAGCAGGATCAACAAGACAAGCAGGATCAGCAAGAGCAACAAGACTTTCAAAATAGCCAAGGAACTGATAGAATAGATGATTCCGGTCAAGAGCAGGAAGTACCGGGTGGAATGGATAAAGAAACAGCAAAAAATATGCTTAAAGCACAAGCTGAAGAGGAAGAAAGTTTGAGGGCTGAGTACAACAAAGAAAAGGCTAAAGGAAGGCCGAAGGTATTGAGGGATTGGTAATATGAAAAAAATACTTTTAATGATGATGATTTTTTTATCGTGCTGCTCATTTGCCGTAGCTGCACAATATTCTTTGTCCGCAGATATCGAGATGGATCAGGTTTCTATGGGGAATCCTGTGTATTTTTACATAACTTTTGACGGATCTCAAAATGTTTCAAGACCTGATATGCCGGCAATAAACGGCCTAAAGGTAAATTATGTGGGGCCTCAGGCAGAGATGTCAATTGTTAATGGTGTTTCCAGCCAAAAAATAACTTTTACATATTTAATTATTCCTCTTGAAAATGGTTCATATAAATTAGGACCGTATACCGTAAATTATAACGGTACAAATTATTCTACAAGGGTTATTGATTTTGTAGTAGCCGACGGCGGAGGGACGAGACAGGAAGTAGGCAGTCAACCAATAAACACAGGCGGAAATTATCAGGTAAGCAGGGATGATATTTTTGTTGTTATTGAGACGCCGGTAGAAAGCGTTTATCTTAATGAAGTTGTTCCTTTAAAGCTTAAACTTTATGTTGAGAATATGGGGCTTAAAGATATAGAATTCCCGGTTTTTAATTATGATGGTTTCAGCGCCGATAAGTGGGGCGAGCCTGAAAAAAGACAAGAGCTCTATAACGGCAAAAGATACAATGTTCTTCTTTTTACAAGGGATCTAATAGCCATTAAGGAAGGGGATTTTACCGTTGGGCCGGCACTTCTTAGCTGTAAAGCCGTTATTCCTGTTGCAGCAAGATCAAGGCCTAGATCTTCTATGTTCGGCAGGAGCATGTTTGACGATGATTTCTTTTCGGATATTTTTACCAATCAGGAGATAAGGCCTCTGGAACTAAAATCGAATTCAGTAAATATAAAAGTCAAACCTTTTCCGGCAGAAAACAAACCGATGCATTTTGAGGGGGCATTGGGAACATATAAAATGGAAGTTAATATTGAACCAAAAAAAGTGAATGTGGGCGATCCGATAACTGTGAAAACGATAATTTCCGGTAAAGGCAATTTGGATACGGTTACAGTGCCATATATGGAAAACAGCTCATTTTTTAAAACTTATGAGCCGCAGGTAGTTAAAAAAGATGACCGCAAAATTTATGAGCAGATACTTATACCTAAGTCAAGCGAGATAGATAAAGTTCCGTCGATAATTTTCAGCTACTTTGATCCTGCTAAAGGAGAATACAAAACAATAAAAAGCGACCCAGTGCCGATAGAAGTAGTGGATAAACCAAATAAAGAAGAAGGCGTTAAAGTGGTTTCAATTCAAGGCTCTCAGGAAATGATATTCCCGACAGAAAAACTCGGACGGGATATTATCCATATAAAGGATGACCTTGGGGAGCTGAAAAAGAAAAACAGCTATATAGTGAAGAATGAATATTTTAAATATTTTTGGATCCCGCCGTTTATTCTGTATCTTTTAGCTTATTTTTTGTATATGCGAAAACAAAAAATAAGAACGGATTCAGGCTATGCAAGGTCAGTCCATGCTTCAAGCAAGTCTAAACAGAATTTTAAAATGGCGGAGAAGGCTTTACGAAAAGGCGACATGGAATCGTATTATGAAATGATACATAAAACACTTACGGAATATTTATCGGGCAAGCTTAATTTACCTAAAGGCGGCGTAACACAAATTGAAGTTAACTCAATATTGAAAAGCAAAAACGTTAAAGAGAATATAATCAAAGAAGTGAACGATGTATTTACAGCTTGTGATGCGGCCAGATATGCATCAGCTTCCATAGATAAAAAACAGGCAAAAATGTTGATGGGAAAACTCGGGAACATAATGAAAAGTTTATTTGTGTTAATTGTAATATTGATCTTGCCTGCAGTTTATTCGCATGCGGATAATTATGCAAATCAGCAGGAAACATTTAAAAAAGCCAATGAGGCATATAACAAGGATGAATATTTAAAAGCTGTAGATGAGTACGAAAATATATTGAGTACGGGATATGAAAGCCCTAATTTGTATTTTAATTTAGCTAATGCATATTTCAGATCCGGAGACGTTGGCAAGGCAATACTTAACTATAAACGCGCAGAGCGATTTGAGCCCTCAAACCCTGATATAAAAGCAAATCTTAAATTTGCTGAAGCAGAGGTGGGAAGGAATTATTCTATTAAAGGATCTCTTTGGGATATGATAATTATTCAAAAATATCGCCAAATGATGAACCTTGACGAGCGTACAATGTTAACTGTGATATTTTATGTTTTTGGAATGCTGTTGCTTTCTGTTGGTTTGTTTATGAACAAAAACCGTAAAATAGTAACATTTGGTATAATTTTGGTAATTGTTTCAATATTAAATTGTGGTATACTTTGGCATGACGCAGGAAGAATAGGGAAAGAAGCCGTGATATCTGTTGATAATGCCGATATACTTTACGGGCCGTTTGACTCTGCTACGGTATTTTTTAAATTAAGAAAAGGTTCGATAGTAGATATCCTTTCTACAAAGAACGGATGGTCAAAGATAAACCGGCTTGACGGCAAGTCCGGCTGGGTTCGAACGAACGAATTGGATATTATTTAAAAGCAACTGGGAAAAATGACTTTAAGAGAGAAACTAAATAAAGATGTAGTGCTTCTGGACGGAGCTTTCGGAACATATCTTAAAAGCCTTTACGGTGAGATCGTTGAAACTTGCCCTGAAACTTTAAGTTTGGAAAAACCCGAGATAATTAAAAGAATACATGCCGATTATTTTCAGGCCGGATCAGACTCAGCTACTACAAACACTTTCGGAGCGAATAGGATCAAGCTTGACGAATATGGCCTCTCAGGCCATGTCAAAATGATCAATATTGCTTCAGTGAAAATAGCAAAAGAAGCGGCTAAAGAATATTCAAAAAAAAATCATCCGAAATATGTTATGGGCAGCATCGGTCCAACCGGAAAACTTCCTTCATCCTCGGATATATCATTAGGCAGTATAAGCTATGATGAAATATATGATGTCTTTTTGGAACAGGCAGATGCTTTGATAGAAGGCGGGGTCGACGCGATCTTAATTGAAACAGGTCAGGATGTATTGGAGATGAAAGCCGCGCTCAACGCATCAAAACAAGCAGCTTCAAAAAGCAAAAAAGACATAGTAATATTAACTCATTTTACATTATCGAATAACGGCAGAATGCTTTTGGGAACAGACCCGCTTTCTGCGGCTGTAATATTATCGTCTTCAGGCGCTGATGTTGTCGGCCTTAATTGTTCTTTAGGCCCTATTGAAATGGAAAGCGCTATAAAAATATTTTCAAAAAACTGTTCTACATATATATCATGTGTGCCTAATGCGGGACTTCCTAAAGAGAAAGACGGTAAAGTTGTCTATGATCTGGGCGCAGAGGAAATGGCGGGGGTAATAGAAAAATTTTTGAAAAAATACGGCATGAATGTTGTAGGAGGCTGTTGCGGCACGACTCCCGAACATATAAAGCTGATACGTGAAAAGATAGATAACTTAAAAACATCAAAAACATTTAAACTGCACCAAATAAATAAAACGACACCTACTTTAGCTGCCAGCGCATATGAGTGCATAAATATCAGCTCCGAAAAAAAACCGGTCAATATAGGTGAACGAATAAACACTCAAGGGTCCAAAAAAACAAAAGAGCTGATCATGGCCAAAGATTATGACAGCATTGTTGAGCTCGGCAAATTACAGCAGGAGCAGGGAGCTCTTGTTTTGGATGTATGCGCTGTTCTTACAGAAAGAGAAACCGAAAAAGAAGATTCGCTGGTTTTAGTAAAAAAATTGTCTCAAAGCGTGAAGATACCTTTAATGGTTGATTCAACGGATGTTGAGGTTCTGGAAAACTCGGTTAAAAATTATCCCGGTACGGCTTTTATTAATTCTATAAATTTAGAGAACGGAGAAGATAAAGCAGATAAAATATTTTCTTTGGCAAAAAAACACGGCAGTTTTGTCGTATGTTTAACAATAGATGAAAAAGGTATGGCGCGAGATGTTGATAGAAAAGTAGGGATAGCAGGAAGGATCTATGATATAGGTGTAAATAGGCACGGTTTAAATCCCTATCAATTACTATTCGACACTCTAACTTTTTCTTTGGGAACCGGCGAAGAAGAATATGCAGAGTCTGCTATCGCTACGTTTGAAGCTATTAAAGCTATAAAGAAAAAATTTCCGGGCGTAATGACAGTGCTCGGTGCGAGCAATGTATCATTCGGCCTTCCGCCAGAGGGCAGAAAAATATTGAATGCTATTTATCTTGAACATGCCGCGCGTTATGGTTTGGACATGGCTATCCTAAATCCTCAGGCCCTGTTGAATTATGACGATATTCCTGAAAAAGAAAGAACATTAACAGAAAACCTGATATTCAATAAAAAACCTAAAGCATTGGATAAATTTGTTGAATATTTCATTAATGTTAAAACAGAAGAAAAAAAGAAAGAAGAAGCCGATAAGGATATTTCAATAGAACAAAAAATAAAAAACTGTATTTTAAACCGCAAAAAAAATGATATCGTTCCGTTACTTGAAACAGCATTAAAAGATAATACTGCCGAAGACATAGTGAATAATATTTTGCTTGAAGCAATGAAAGAAGTAGGAGGCAAACTAGACAGCGGAGAAATGGTACTGCCGTATGTTTTACAGTCAGCTGAAGTAATGCGTGCGGCTATAGATCATTTGGAAAAATATTTTGACAAAGAAAAAGACATATCAAGAGGCAAGGTCCTTTTAGCGACTGTTTTCGGAGATGTGCACGATATAGGTAAAAATCTTGTTAAGATGATATTGGAAAATAATGGTTTTACTGTTATAGATCTTGGCAAACAAGTTAAAGTCGAAACCATAATTGATGAAGCCAAAAAAAACAATGTAGATGCAGTGGGGCTCAGCGCATTACTTGTAGAAACTTCCAGACAAATGAAAACATGCATTAAAGAAATGCATAAATTAGGACTTAATTTTCCGGTAATACTGGGCGGTGCACCCATAAACGACAATTTCGCTAAAGACGCTGCACGTGTAGACGGCGAAACAAAATATGCCGGCGGAGTTTGCTACGCAAAAGACGCCTTCACCGGCCTCAAAATAGTCCAAGACATAGTATCAGTCAAGAATGCCGGAATAAAGAAGAAACTAGACCCCCACCCTGTCATCCTGAGCGAAGCGAAGGAACAAAGCCCAACGCCCAATGAAGAAGGCACAGGGTCAAAAGTTAAAGGGGAAGATGCGAAAGACGAAGGTGTTTCGGACCGTGAAGAAGAAAACCATACCGAAACTACTGAAGACGTCCGACGAACCCCCCCCGTCATCCTGAGCGAAGCGAAGGATCAAAGCCCCACTGAAGTGTCTGATGCAGCGAAGGATCACCCCGTCCCATCTTTCCACGGAATACGCACATTAAAAAACATTCCAATAGACGATGTTTTCGAATACCTAAATAAAGACATGCTATTCAATTTCGCATGGGGCGCTAAAATAAAAGATAAAGCAAAAATGAAAGAGCTCCATGAAAAAGAATTTCCTAAAATATTATCCAGGCTAAAAGACGAATGTATTCAAGGTAAGTGGCTGGAGCTTAAAGCAGTATACGGCTTTTTTAAAGTTTTGGTAAAAGGCGATGATATTATTGTTCTTTCAGAAGAAACGGAAGTTATAGAGGGGATAACAGTGCCGGATATTTGTCCCTATTTAGCAACAAGAAATGACGGAACAACTTTAGTCGCTTTTCAAGCCGTAACTATAGGTGAAATAATAAATATTGTTTTGACAGAAATGAACCAAGCGAAAGCATATTCAGAAGAGTTTTACCTGCACGGTTTAGGTGCGCATTTAGCAGAAGCACTGGCAGACTACGTTCACGACCGAATCCGCGAAGAAGTGGGAGTTGAAAAAGATTTCGGCAAAAGATATTCACCCGGCTATCCCAAATGGGGAAACATCAAAGACCAAAAAAAGATATTCAATATACTTAAAGTGACTGAAAATATAGGTTTAAGGCTGACTCAGGGATACCAAATAGAGCCGGAACAATCCACAACAGCAATAATAATTTTTAACGATAAAGCTGCATATTGATTTGCAGCGGTTGCGACCCCGAGGAAAAATTAGGAGAGTTGTATGCGATCAATTATGAAAAAAATAGTATTATTAGCAGCCATAATGTTATTTTTAACTGCCGGAGCAGCTTTCGTTTTTGCTGCGGTTGATTCCGGGACTAAGGTGGAAGTTAAAAACGAACTTGACCCGGGCAATGTCAGAGCTAAAGGATTTTTTGCTTCAAATAATACAAGCGAAGATACAAGAGCAAAATTACCCGGAACGATAGTTCCTAAAACCGAAAAAGAAATACAAAAAAGTAAAATGCTTACGACTTTGTATATATTTCTTATCGGATACTTTTTGATGTTAATATTTGTTAACGGAATAAATAAAGTAGTAAAAGATATTAAATCAAAACATCTGCTAAGAAAAGGCGCCATATATTTTTTCAACATACTTATTTTTATTTTTGTAGTTCTTGTTTGGTCGCAAATGCTTAGTTCAGTTACAGTCTTTGTGAGTTTCATAGGTGCAGGTGTAGCGCTGGCCCTGCAGGAAGCTATACTTTGTGTTGCCGGTTGGTTGATGATAATTTTTAGACGCCCTTTTGATGTAGGTGACAGAGTTGAATTCGGCGGAATTAAAGGTGATGTAATAGACATAAAAATGTTCCAAACGAATATGCTTGAGATAGGTAATTGGGTAGATGCCGACCAAAGCACCGGCAGGATAGTGAATGTCCCGAACAGCAATGTTTTCAAAAAAGAGCAGTATAACTACAATAAGGGTTTTGAATTTATTTGGAATGAAATGAAAATACTGCTAACTTACGAATCGGACTGGAAAAAAGGGGAAGAAATACTTCTTAAACATGCGAATGAGCTGGGTATCGGAAAAGAAGAAATAGTAAAAAGAAAAATAAGCAATATGACCAGAAGCTATATGATAAAGTTCGGCAAATTAACTCCTATTGTCTATGTGGATATAAAAGAATCGGGAGTTCTATTGACTTTGAGATATCTTACGGAAGCACGTAAACGCAGAATAACTCAAGACGAATTGAACAGAAAAATATTAGAAGATTTTAGAAAAGAAAAAAATGTGAAATTTGCATATTCGACTCGTAGGGTTGTTAATGATTAACTGATAAAAGTAGATTCAATTTAAAAACTTATGCAAAAATATGACGTAATTATCGTAGGCGCGGGACACGCCGGATGTGAAGCGGCGCTTGCCGCATCAAGAATGGGAGCCAGCACTCTACTTGTTACGATGGACAAAGAAAAAATCGGTTACACTTCATGTAATCCGTCTATTGGAGGGGTAGGTAAAGGGCAGCTGGTTAAAGAAGTTGATGCGCTAGGCGGAGAAATGGGCAAGGCCGCTGATGCATCGTGCATACAGTATAGATTATTAAACTCTTCAAAAGGATATGCCGCAAGATCTTCCAGAATGCAGATAGATAGAAAATTGTATAACAAATACATGTTCAGTGTTGTGACTAAACAAAAAAATCTTGAAGTGATCGAAGATGAAGCTGTAAAACTGATAATTGAAGGAACAAAAACAAAAGGAATAATAACAAGGAAAGGAACAATATTAGAAAGTGAATGTGTTGTTATAACTACAGGCACTTTTATGAACGGTATTATTCATGTAGGAATGG
>JADGBB010000047.1 GCA_015231715.1 Candidatus Omnitrophota bacterium | reverse complement strand
AGTTTCGCTGAAGCCCGCGGAGAACCAGAATTTGCTCTTTTCATCTTCCTATGGCGAGGCTAGCGATATTATGACTCCGCGCGTCGCTATGGACACCGAGAAGGAAAAGACGTATCTCAATAAAGTGGAGTACACAGTTGACGATTTAAGCTCTATTTCCGAGCAATTAAAATTATCCGCGTATTACAATCGCGTCGAGCATTATCCCTATGGTCAATACAGAACCGGCGGAGTTAATAACCTGAGGATCGAGGCGATTTCCTCGATTACCGGCGCGCGGATCGAAAATAAGACTCCCTGCGACCTTGCGGTATTCACTTACGGCACGGACTTTTATCATCGGAACTGGTACGGCGATGTGTTTAACAGATCTACAAACGTAATCGTTAACGATGAATTGTTCCCGGATGTGAATGAGCTGAATTTTGGGTTGTATGTTAAGGCTGAACGGGATATTGATAAACTTTCCGCGACCGCGGGATTGCGCATGGATGTTTTTCATTCCGAGGCTAATGAGGATTTGAAGTTTAGCAAAGCAATGACTGATACAAACTCCAAGACTGATGTTTTACCTGGAGCGAATGTGTTTTTGAAGTATTTTTTAACGGATGACACTAACATATTCGGAGGTATAGGGCTAACGAATAGAACACCAACGACAGTGGAACGCTATGTTCAGGAGGGAGCTGTATATTACGGTAATCCTGACCTTAAACCGTCGCGCAATCTTGAAACTGATCTTGGGGTTGAAACCAAATTGACACAGCGTTTGAAGTTCAAGACAAAAGGTTTCTATAGCTATTTACCCGATTATATTTATCAGCAGGCCGCGGGCGGCATTAAAACATATACCAATATTGACGCGTATATGTTCGGAGGCGACGCGACAGCCGTGTATGACCTGTTGAAAGGTTTCGCGCTTGAAGGCGGCGTAGCGTATCAGCGCGGCAGAAAGCTCGATCAACCGGCCGGAAATAATGATAAGGATCTGGCCGAGATAGTCCCTCTAAAAACAAAGCTGGCTTTGTCTTATGAAAAAAAAGGGTTCTTTGCCGTATACGAGTGGATGCACTCATTGGATAGCAAGGATATTGATCGTGATGCCGGGGAGACGCCTCTTAAAGGCTGGGATGTGTTTAATTTTCGTGCAGGGTATCAGTTTGCCGAAAAAGAAGGCAAGGCTGCATTCTTAAACGGACTAAACCTGAATTTTGGTATTGATAACATGTTTGACAAAAAATATACAATGGCGAATTCTTATGAATATGACCCGACCGACCCGAGCGGTACAAATGTGAAGATTGTTAACGAGCCCGGGATGTTTATCTACGGCAGTTTATCGTATAGGTTTTAAGAGAGGATAATAATGATGAATTTTATTGTTAAAGGCGGATTTTTTATTTGGCCGATTTTTTTGTGTTCGGTTGTCTCGTTAGCTGTTGGTTTAGAGAGGTTAAGGTATTTCCGCCGCACGCGCTCAGGTAATAAGAATTTGCCGGAACGGGCGCAAATCTTAATCAATGCCGAGAAGCCCGATGAAGCATATAAGCTTTGCGAGCAAGACGCAAGTTTTATCGGCCGTTTTCTGGCAGTCGGGATCAAAGTGATGGATAGACCATCTGATGAAAAAGGCAAAATACTGCGCCGGGCCGGGTCGCGGGAGCTTGAAGAGGGCGAAAAACATCTTCGGATTCTTTCTGTGATCGGCAATATAGCAACCTTGTTGGGACTATTGGGGACGGTAACCGGCATGATCCAGACCTTTATTAAGATCGAAGCTTCCGGAGGAACCGCGGATGTTTCGTTGCTTGCCGGCGGAATCTGGGAGGCGCTTCTTACTACAGCGGCAGGGTTAAGCGTGGCGATCCCGACTCTGGTTATATATCATTATTTTGAAGGCATTGTTGACAGCCGCGCGGTACAGTACAAAAATTTGGCCGCGGATATTTTTAATTTGCATTAACAGCCGGAGTGAAGTTTGGGTTCATTTGAGCTTGAAAGAAGGAAAAAATCGGATACGACTTTAAATATCGCTCCCCTGATCGATATTGTTTTTTTGCTTCTGATATTCTTTGTGCTGTCATCGCATTTTGTGTCGAATAAAGGCTTTAAGGTGAAACTGCCCAAAGCGGTCAGCGCCCAAACGCAAAAGAACGAACAGGTGATGGTTTCCATTAATAAAGAGGGTGATATTTTTATGAATGAAGCCGAAGTTGACTTGGATAAACTTAAAGGACTGCTCATGTCTGAACTCAACAAGGCCGATTCGAAAACTGTCGTCATTAAGGCTGACGAAGACGTTTTATTAGGATTAGCCGTCAAAGTGATGGATATAGCCAAAGAGGCAAACGCGGACGGCCTTGTGATATCTACTAAAACGGCAAACGATGAAAAAAATAAATGATCTGCAAGCATGTCTTATTATTTCGCTTATCGCGCATGCCGGGCTGCTTGGATCGGGCATGATGCATTTTAACTTCGAGCAGAAAGACAAACCGTTCGAAGTCGCTTTTGAAGTCGAAGAAGAAATTCTGCCGGAAGTTTTTGAAGTAAATGAAGAGAAGATAATCGAGCCTTTGGTTATTGATAAGGAAGATGTAATTGAACCTGTACCGGATGAATCAATAATCGAAGCGCCCAATCCGGCTCAAGAAGATGAAGAGATTAAAAAATCACTTCTGCGGTATCAAGACAGCATCAAGCAGAAAATCCAGAAGGAAAAGCAGTATCCGCGCTGGGCATTACGTTCAGGGCATCAAGGGAACGCGCGGATAACCTTTTCTGTCCTGCCGTCCGGACAGATCGAAGGTTTACGGCTTATTTCTTCATCCGGATTTGACGAGTTGGACAAGGAATCGCTGGATGCGGTCAAACGTGCCAGCCCGTTTTTGTCCTTCCCTGAGGAACTAAATGAATCGGAAATAAAGGTTGAACTGGACATTATGTTTCATATTACAATTGGAGCTAAAGAATAGGCCTCATAGGTGACCCCATAATTATGTATATTTGATTTATTTTGTTGAATCTGCATAAGTTTTGTGATATTCTTTTCATATGAAAAAATATGTTCACAGAGATATTGAGAGGGAGATACTGGAGGCCGCAAAACAATTTCCTGTTGTTGTGCTGACGGGGCCAAGGCAGACCGGGAAGTCTACGTTGTTTAAGCATCTGTTCAAAGGGTATGAATACTTTACACTGGATGATCCGCTTACCCGTAAGATAGCGAAAGATGATCCCAAATATTTTTTGTCTAGTCACTCCAAGATGATCATTGATGAAATACAGTATCTTCCGGAACTTTTACCGTATATAAAGATCGCCGTGGATGAGGACAGGGGAGTATGCGGCAGGTATTTGCTTACGGGCTCTCAGTGTTTTCCGCTTATGGGAGGTATTAGTGAATCGCTTGCCGGACGCGCTGCACTGTATGAGCTTTTAGGACTTTCATTCAATGAGATAGCGTCGTTAAAAAAGCACAATAAAAAAGATTGTGAGAAAGCTATATATAATGGGTTTTATCCTGATATCGCGGTGCATGGAGTAGACCGTAACAGGTATTATTCATCATATTTACAAACGTACCTTGAAAGAGATATAAGACAGATGACTTCTGTCCATGATCTTAAAGTATTTCAGGATTTTTTGGAACTTTTGGCCTCACGGGCAGGAAATCTTTTGAACCTTAATGAAATTTCCAAAGAATGCGGGGTTAGTTTTACGACAGCGAAACGCTGGTTATCATTATTGGAAAGCACACGAATAGTTTATCTCTTGAGATCGTATTCAAGAAATGTCAGCAAAAGGGTGGTTAAATCGCCTAAAATATATTTTACGGATACGGGATTGTTGTCATATCTTTTAAGATATCCGGATGCGGCATCGTTAATGTCCGGACCGCAGGCGGGTGCATTATTTGAAAATTTAATAGTCGCTGAACTTTTAAAACTAAAAATTAACTACAATTTGAATTTTGAATTGTACTTTTTCCGTGATTCAAATCATAATGAGATAGATGTAGTGATCGATCATGGACAGTTAAAATATTTACTTGAGATCAAGGCTACTTCTACTCCAAGAAAAGAACATTTTGATGAACTAAAAAAAGGAATTTCAATTTTCAAAGCCAAAGCGTTTTTATTGAGCTTTACAGGTGAAAATCAAAATATTTCGGAGAACGTAAAAAGTATTTATTGGTATGATTTTTTTAAAACAGAAATAAAGTGAGATGATCATGGAGAATAAGGCTAGGCATTTTATTGAGGAGATTATTGAACGGGATCTTAAGGACGGGAAGAATGGCGGGAGGATTAATACGAGGTTTCCGCCTGAGCCTAACGGGTATCTGCATATCGGGCACGCTAAGAGTATCTGTCTTAATTTCGGGCTGGCTAAGGAATATCAAGGGATCTGTAATCTTAGGATGGATGACACTAATCCCGCTAAGGAAGAAGATGAGTATGTTAATTCTATAATCGAGGATGTCAAGTGGCTTGGGTTTAGCTGGGATGATAGGCTTTATTTTGCTTCGAATTATTTTGATAAACTTTATGAATGCGCTGTAAAGCTTATTGATAAAGGGAAAGCGTATGTATGTGATCTTACGGCGGATGAGATCAGGGAATATAGAGGGACACTTACAAAGCCGGGTAAAAATAGCCCTTTTAGAGACAGGCCCGTAAAAGAAAATCTTGAACTTTTAGAAGGTATGCGCTTAGGTAAATTTGAAGAAGGGTCAAAAGTATTGCGGGCTAAAATTGATATGGCTCATCCCAATATTGTTATGCGCGATCCTGCCATGTATAGAATAAAAAAAGAATCGCATCACAGGACAGGGGATAAATGGTGTATTTATCCGATGTATGATTTTGCTCATTGTATCAGCGACAGTATTGAAGGGATTACGCATTCGATATGTACTTTGGAGTTTGAAAATAACAGGCCTTTATATGACTGGTTTCTTGAAGAGCTCGGAATGCATCATCCTCAGCAGATCGAGTTTGCGCGGCTTAATCTGGGGTTCACTGTTTTAAGTAAAAGAAAACTTTTGGAATTGGTTGAAAGTAAAATTGTGGCCGGATGGGATGACCCGCGCATGCCTACTATATCGGGTTTACGAAGAAGAGGATATACGCCCGAGAGTATCCGTAACTTTTGCGAAGAGATAGGTATTTCTAAAACGAACAGTATTATTGAGCTTGTTGTTTTGGAAAATTCGCTGAGGAACGAATTGAATAAAACTGCGTATCGTGTAATGGCAGTTATGGATCCGCTTAAAGTTGTTATAACGAATTATCCCGGTGACGGTACTGAACAACTTGATGCTGTGAACAACCCTGAAGACGCGAGTTGCGGGACAAGAAAAGTTCCGTTTTCAAAAAATATATTCATAGAAAAAACTGATTTTATGGAAGACGCGCCCAAAAATTTTTTCAGACTTGCTCCGGGTAAAGAAGTGAGGCTTAGGTATTCATATTTTATAAAATGTGAAGAAGTTATTAAGGATGCTAAAGGGAATGTTATTGAGCTTAGGTGCAGTTATGATCCTAGTACTAAAGGCGGACAATCGCCGGACGGACGTAAAGTTAAAGGTACTATACATTGGGTTTCGGCGGATACCGCGATTAGAGCGGAAGTGCGAGAATATGATAATCTTTTTGTTAAGCGGGATCCTAATGAAGTCGAGTCTAACGGAGATTATAAAGATAATATAAATCCTGATTCGTTGAAAATCGTTAATGCGTATCTTGAGCCGGCTTTAAAGGACGCGGTTTTGGGGGAACATTATCAATTTGAACGGATCGGGTATTTTTGTTTGGATAGGAAGGATTCGAATCCGGATAATTTGGTGTTTAATAAGACAGTTTCGCTTCGCGATACTTGGGGGAAGGTGCAGGGGAAAGGTTGAGTGGGGCTGAGATCCTTCGTCGCTTCGCTCCTCAGGATGACGGTGGGGACTTGGTGCTTGTCTTAAAAATCTTCTGGTTGCTTTAATTTTTTAAAATTGTATAATAATTGTTATGATAATTAAAAGAAAACTCATATTCTTTGGTTTTTTATTTGTTTTCTTTTTTTCTTTTTCCTCAAATCTGCTTGCCGATGAACATCGTATTGTTAGGGCCGGGTCGGAATATGATTATCCTCCGTTTTGTATAGTTAATGATAAAGGTGATGCCGATGGTTTTAGTGTTGAACTTTTAAGAGAATCTCTTAGAGTGGTAGGTTTTGATGTTATATTCAAGGTCGGACCATGGGCAAAGATCAAAGAAGAGTTAAAAGACGGTCAAATTGACGTTCTACCGTTAGTTGCAAGATCACCTGAAAGAGAGGTTATATACGACTTTACTTTTACATACATGCCTCTTCACGGAGGCATTTTTGTAAGAAAAGGAGATACTAGGATCAAATCTGTCGCTGACTTAGCGGACAAAGAATTGATAGTTATGAAAGGAGACAGCGCAGAAGAGTATGTCTTGCGTGAGAACATATCGTCTAAGATCTTTCCTGTTGCGACTTATGCTCTGGCGATGAAATTGCTTTCTTCCGGTAAACATGACGCCGTTATTGCTCAGAAACTTATGGGCGATTACATACTAAAAGACAAAAAAATTAAAGGCGTTGTTTCGCTTGATCAACCATTAAATAATTTTAGGCAGGACTTTGCATTTGCTGTCAGAGACGGGGATATAAAATTACTGTCACAGCTGAACGAAGGACTGTCTATCGTAATGGCTGACGGAACTTTTGAGAAACTGCATGAAAAGTGGTTTGTTCCTTTGATGGGCAGACATTTGAAGATAAAAGATATTCTCAAATATATTTTCTATATTATCATCCCTTTTATCCTTATTCTTGCTGTTTTGATAGTTATATTTTTGCGGATAGAGATCAAAAGAAAAACATACAATTTAGCAAAAAGCGAAGAAAAATACCGCAGTATTGTTGACAATATCGGCATAGGGATAGCTCTAATAAGTCCCGATATGAAAATATTATCTTTGAATAAACAAATGAGAGAATGGTTCCCGTCTATTGATGATTCATCCAAACCCATATGTTATAAAGCATTTAATGATCCGCCAAGAGATGAAATTTGTTCTTATTGTCCAACTTGTAAAACACTTATGGATGGGCAGGTACATCAAGATACTACCGAAACACCTGTCGGTGATGAGATCAGAAAGTACAGGATAATATCTGCTCCTATTATTGAAAATGGGAAAGTAACTGCGGCGATAGAAATGGTTGAAGATATAACTGATCAGATCAAAGCTGAAGAACAAAAACAATATTTTCAAAAACAGCTTTTTCAGTCGCAAAAGATGGAAGCTGTAGGCACTTTATCGAGCGGAATAGCGCATAATTTCAATAATATTTTAGGAGCTATACGAGGGAGTGTCGAATTAGCCAGCGAAGATGTGGGTAAAGAAACAAGGATATATACAGATCTAGCTAGAGCTATGAGCGGGATAGAAAACGCCCAGGAATTGATCGGCCAAATGATGACTTTCAGTAGAGCTACAGATGCTAAATTAAGTTTAATTGAAATAGCTCCCGTTGTGAAAGAATCTTTAAATCTTTTTAATGCCTCGGTAAAAGGCCGCATTGCTATCAGTGAAAATATTGATCCTGATTGCGGATATATCATGGCTAATGCCAATCAGATACAGCATATAGTTTTGAATCTTTTGAACAATAGTCTGCATGCTATAAAAAAGTCTTCGGTTGAAATAGAAGTTTCGCTTAGCCGTGTTACTGTCGATAAGAAATTGGCTGAACAATATAAAGATCTTAAGAGTGGTGAATATGTCCTGCTAATTATAAAAGATAACGGATATGGTATAGATAAAGATACGCTCAGCCGTATATTTGATCCTTTTTTTACAACTAAAGAAGTTGGGAAAGGCACAGGGCTAGGTCTTTCAATGGTTCATGGTATTGTTGAAAGTTACGGAGGAATGATAAAAGTTGAAAGCGAACTCGGTAAAGGTACAAGTATCAGTATATATTTTCCTAAAGAAGTCGTTTAACATTTAACACGGAGATAATAGAAAATGCCTAGAATATTAATAATTGACGATAACCAAGACATGAGAACGGTGCTAAAAGAAATTTTGGAAAGAAAAGATTATAGTGTTGAAACCGCTTTTGACGGGGAAGACGGAATGAAAATATTCAGGGCTGAGCCTGCGGATCTGGTCATTACGGATATAATAATGCCGAATAAAGAAGGCGCTGAAGTTATTTTTGAATTGTTCAAGGATTTCCCGGATGTGCCGGTTATCGCTATTTCGGGCGGCGGCCAGCTTGATTCTAAACAATGTCTTGAAATGGTCAAGAATGTATCAAATGTTAAATATACTTTAAAAAAACCGTTCAGCAATTCGGAACTATTAGAGGCAGTCAAACAACTTGTCGGGTAAAAATGAATGAAATAAAATTTAAAGATCTTTTGGAAAACCTTCCGCAAAGGATATTTGCTAAAGATTTAAAGTCGGCGTATACATACTGTAATAAAAATTATGCCGATGACCTGGGTATCAGCCCCGAAGACATTAAAGGAAAGACCGATCATGAACTTCATCCAAAAGACCTGGCAGACATATATAAAGCTGATGATGAAAAGGTTATAAATTCCGGACAAGGCCTCGAAACAGAACTGATGCGCAAGATAGAAGGAAAAGAACGCATAGTTAAGATCCATAAAATACCTATTAAGAACGAACACGGAAAGGTAGTCGGAGAGCTGGATAGATTTAAAAGCATGAAGAATTATGTTTCGTATTGTCGGTTGGTGGAATCAAAAAAAACAAGTAACAATAAGAAAAAAGGCAAGGGAAACAGTAAGTGTGGAAATAAATTTTTAA
>JADGBB010000046.1 GCA_015231715.1 Candidatus Omnitrophota bacterium | reverse complement strand
AAGAGAAGCAATGCTAAGCGCATAATCGAATTCAATATAAGTGGGACAAAACCCCGCAGTGGACACAAAATCCACCGCGGGGTTTTTGTTTGCGCCGAACATCATCATAGGAAGAACGTCATCGTGGGCCTGAAAAAACCGTCATCCTGAGCCGAAGGCGAAGGATCTGCTTATTCGTGGGGCTGAGATTCTTCGTCGCTTCGCTCCTCAGAATGACGGGGAGGTGTTAAGCATGAAAAAGCAAGTTATGGTGCACTTTACTTTATTTTAGGTTTGTATTATAATCATGCTATAGCATTTTTTGTTAATTTGAAAAAAAGTTATAAACCATAAACATCAAAGGGGAATAATGAAAAAAATCATTTCTATTATTGTGGCATCGGCTTTTTTATTCAGCAATTTATACACGCCGTATTGTTCGGCTGATAATTTTGAACAAAATTCTGATTGCCTTGCACCCAGCCCAAAAATATTTCAAAACACAGATTTTAGTAAGGTATTAGGTGATGATCTTTATTCGAAAGTGCAAGGATCAAAAGCAGCCGTTAGTATGCTTATGACAATGATAGCCGTAGCCAAGGCCCATAACGAATCCAAAGATTATAGATCAATAGCGAAAGAACTTACAAAAACATTTAATGATTCTAATTCCTGGGGGTTTCTTGAAAATGATACTTTGGATGTTATTTTTATTGGGACGCCCATATTTGGGGTAAGCAAAGCTAATTTTTTTACAAAGATCAATGATAAATATATTATATTTTCTGTTTCCGGTACCGAACCAAAGATCGGCCAAGATGAAATGATATGGGAAAAGGTAGGCACGCATTGGGTTGGTGTAGGAAATCCTAAACTGAAACCACTGAATCTTGAGCCGATAGGATATGTTGAATCACCTGGAGTACATGGTAAAGACCTTAAAGGTGCTAATGCTTCTGAGGCAGATCCGCTTGTAAGAGAGTTGATAAAAAATAATAATGTTGTTGAAATTTTCTGCGATACTGAAGATGAAAATATCAGAGCCAGAAGGGTTAGATTTATTGATGAATATCAGCCTATGGCATTCGGGGCTAATGAGTATTTAGGCGAAGAGCTTGATATTGATCAGTTCTTTTTGCCAGGGAAAATACAACAATTAAAAAAAATAATGCTTGATAATAAAGTCAGAGGCGAGCCGGTAAAATTCCGTATGGTGATGGGAAAATATTTTGTTGGTGAAAATGAAGATCTGACAAAAGTCAATGTAGCTCACGCGGGAGTAAGAGATAAAGCCGTATACATAGGCAGTATTCTGCTTAAACTTATGCTTGATCAAAAAGACGGGTCTTTGATAGACAGCATACTTGTAAATGACGAGTTCAAACATATTCAAGGCGCTCCGCACGCGCCTAATGAAGAAGCGAGAATAAACGAGGCCGCTGAACTTTTAGACGCTAATCAAATAGATATGCTGCGTGATGCCATGCTGGTTGACAATCCTAATGTTAATGCCTATGATCTGAAAATTTTGTTTGAAAATCTTATAAAAGAAAATAAACAGGAGAAACTCTTAAGCGCGCTTTATCTTTTGAATGATATAGCGATGAGCCAGAATCTTTATCCTGTTGAACGGACTACTCCAATAAAACACGCGGTTTCCCTACTTGATAAAAGGGAACAGAAAAAATTGATAGCTGTACTTAAAAGTGAAAAAGCTGAGGAATACAGAAATTTGATAGTTGTCGATGAAATACTTTTGATGCTTGACGAAGCATATGATTTTAAGAACTGGATAAAAAGGTTCGCTTCTGAGCTTAAGGGCCGCACATTATGGCAGATCTCACCGGAAATATGGCATGAAGCGGGAGGGTTGGCTAGAGTTATGCAGTATCACGGAGCGGAGATAAAAAAATTACTTAAAGATTCAAACACATCGCTTAAACATGTAGAACCTCATTATCAAAACAGAATTAACGCGAACGGTGTGGCTGAAAAACTGGATTATACAAGTGATTCGCTGACATATCCTCTAAGAAATTCTAAGGGAGAAAAAAAACTGGAAGAAGTTACAAGGTTCAAAGTTAAGATGGGCAATAAATATATTGATACTGTTGTGAGTAAGGGAATAAATGAGTTGGGTATAGAAGTGTATCTGATCAGGGATATACAACAAGATGGTTCAAGTTTCTTTGTTCATTCGTTATATAATTACAATAATCCTAATGACAAAGGAAATGACGAAAAATGGGATAAAGCGCGTCCTACATGGGAAGAGTTCAGCGTTTATTATTCAAAAGCCGCGCTTCAATTTGTTAAATGGCAGGAAGCCGATGAAAAATTGAAAAAAGGAAAGGATTGGAAAGGGCCGGTGCTACATCTAAATGATTCTCAGGTCGCGCTTATTTCCGCATACAGGCAGATAGAGCTTGATATAGAAATAAAAAACAAGATCAACGATCCTACATATCAGATCGATCCTGTGCTTGATGATATGGTCATAGCTATGACTACACATACTTACAGAAACAGGAAATCATATGGGTTAGCTAATAATTTGTGGGATAGGCGTAATAGCGGCGACAGAGCTGAAGGCGAAACTAATTTCTTTAATTATATTTATGATAAGTATGGATTTAATAAAGATAAGTTTAAAGATGATCCGCGGGCAAAATACGGAAGAGTTGCCGATCTTATGATGGCTTTTATGGAGATCCCGGATAGCTATAAAGAGGTATTTAGACATACTGAGTATGGAAATGAAGTATTTGATATAGCTTCAGGCGGACTTAGGTTTGCTGATTGGCAGGGAGCAGTTGCTAGGGCGCATGCAGATGATGTCCGCATATATGATGAATGGATAAATAATCCTTTGGATAGAGGATTAGAAAAATATTATACTGAACGAGGGTTAGGAGCAGAAATTATAGCCGTTTCTAACGGTGACCACAGGGTTGCAACTGCAGAATTTTTTAGACAGGCCTTAGGCAAAAATGCGGATCATGAACAGCCGACACCTGAAGAGGTCCAGAAAGCTAAAATAATTTCTAAAGAAAAACTAAATCTGCCGCTTGATGACGCTACACCAAGAGAAGTCTATTCATCAAAGGATGGGATAATTAAAGACGGCAGGTCTTTTCTTGATAAGGATCAAATAGTGATTTCATATTCGGGCCGTTTGGTTGAAGAAAAAGTAGGCGTCAAAAGATCTATTTATGATGTCGAAAGTTATGATAAACAAAAAGGCTACAGAGCTTTTACTGATGAGAACATAGAGAAAATGGTTGCCTCCGGTATGCAGGTAGTTATTTACGGGAATGTTCAAACTAATAATGAAGAAAGCGCTGAAATGAAAAAGGGGTTCATTGCTTTGGCTGAAAAGCTTGGTAAACAAGGTCTTCCTGGCAGATTTATTTTTGTCCCGCGGTTTAAGCTTGAAGATCAGCGGAGACTTTTAGCGGCGACGGATGTAGTTGTGTTGGACTCGCATCCTCAGACGGAAGCCGCGGGTTTTACCGAAGTTGATGGTGCTGTTTGCGGTGCTCTTGTCGTTCCGACAAAAAGAGATGATAATAAAGTCGGCGAAGGTTTGTTCCAAGCTCAAGGTATGCCGATGGACTTGACTGTTCCCGGCAAAGGTAATACTATGGTTCCGGAAAAACGCACAGAAGGTGCCTATCTTGAAACTTTAATGAAACTTAAAGAACTTTATGACAATGATAAAATTAAAGAATATCAGGCAACTTCTGTCAGATTAAGCAGGGCACTTGAAGCAAAATTTACATCAGCCGCATATTTGCGGGAATTCAGCCGTGCGGTCAAAATAAGAGAAGAAAGGAAAAGGTGGATGAATATTAAAAGATCAAATGATGAAAGAAAAGATTTTCTGAGAGATACTGTTATCAGCGATCCGGTAAAATATGATGCGTATAAAATATCAGATCAAGTACTTAACGGAGAGGTCTCTCTAGCAGTAGAAATATTTGTTACAAGTACATTTTTTCAAGCAAAAGAAAAAACATATGAAATGCCGGTTATGATGTTTAATAGATTATTATCGCTCTTTAAAGAAAGGCGCATTACGGAAGAAAAGTTTTTGGAATTTTCTAGAGCTTTTGTTGACGGTGTGCTTTTAAGAGCAGGCGAAGAAACCCCGGTGAATTCAGGTATTGATAAATATGTGCAATCACTTCAAGTTATATCAGGACAGGCCGTAACTTTGATGACTTGGATAAGCAGAAATATTGAGGGAGCAAAAGATATATGGCTTACAGCAAATGAAAGTAAAATGGCTAGAAGTAATAAGGAAGCAGGGGGCTTAAGTTTTATGATTTTCCCCGAAGGAATAGAGATCGCGCCAATGGATGGAGAAGGCCGGGAGGGCTATTTTTGGAGGGGTTCAGAGCCTATCGCTAAAATGCAAAACGATATTAATCCTGAAATGGTAAATGAAAATGATAAAAACCAACATGAAACTTTTGCCAGAAGAACTTCATTGTATGTAATGAACCATGGTTTTTTGAAAGTGCCGAATGCGCTTAATGTGCTGACTAACCCTAATAGAATAGCTGACAAAGGGTTAGTTAAAGTAAGCACAATACATGAAACTATTTTTATTAA
Organism: Candidatus Omnitrophota bacterium; assembly: GCA_015231715.1. Next base: position 4,319 of record JADGBB010000046.1, on the reverse strand, counting down.
TGACAAGGTGCCTTTTTCAAATCAATGCACAAGTACAGGCGCGGGCCATTTTCAGGCTAACAATCTCGATATAAAACAGGTTTCAGCCGGCATAGGAATACAGTTCAATGTGAAATATGCCTCAGATGGTACTATTGAAAAAGTGTATTGTCATAAACTTAAAGAAGGTGATTATGCTTTGGCTCTGCCTGGCTGCGTTGATTATGTAGTTAATCTGGGCGGATTAAGGTTTAATGATTTTTCGGTGGCTTTAGCGGGTGATCTAATGGAAAAATATGGGCTAGCATATGATGAGGCAGTTGTGACTATGCTTGATGGAAAGAAAAAGACACTTAGCGCGCCTGTACAGATAATGAAACAAGGCGATGAAATAGAATTTGTTCTTAATGGTACGACGCAGGATAAGCTCGTATGGATAGGTAATTCACAAGGAGCCGCGCCCAGCATGGATATTCTGAATTTTTATGAAGGACTTAATCCTGAAAAGATCAATTCATATCTTGATGATATCTTTGAAACAGGTTTCATGGAAGTCAATCCCCCGATAGCAGAAGCAGATGAAAATATTCTTGTTGAACCGGTTGATAGATCTAATGTCAAAGGAAGCATCTATATCGACGGATATGCAGAGGACAATGCTGATCTATTGCAGCAAATTACAGACGGTGAAACAGGCGATAAGCTTGTGCGAATAGCTATTGAAGATATTGATCTTGCTGCGGTAGAAATGCTCAATGAAATGCAGAAAAATAATATTTACATAGAGCTATTTTCTAACCTCGATCCTAATGTATCTGTATCAGCCGAAAATGTAAAAGGTTTAACAGCTCGTGAATTGCCTGAAAGCCTGCTTGCGCAGAACAGATCAAAAGCAAATACGATAACTTTAATGAGCGTTTATAAAGGCGAAAAACTGCCGGTAAGCGGCAAAGTGAACGCCAGATGGCAAAAAGCAATGGGCGCACAAGAACTAGATAAGACAATAGTAACTCCGATAGGCCATAACTACGACAGAGCGGGTTTGATCAGATCAGTACTATTCGGCCTAAGGCTCACAGAAATAGCCAGAAACAACTACGACGCAACAAGCCCATTCGTCGAGTACACATTAGCCCAATATATGGACCTTTGCCGAGGCACATCAGTTGATATGCACAAATTCAAACTAACAAGAGAAGACATCCTCAGCTTAGCTCTAGGCGATTCAAAAACAATGATAGAAGCCCTAAACAAAATAATAGAATTCCTCCCAATAGTCCCACTCGGCGAGGAAGTAAGAGACAGATACGACAGAATAGTAACAATCCTAAGAAACGCCTAGTGGTTTTTTTTGATACAGGGACTTTTGTTTTGTGGTATGTTGTGGTAAAATTTTGATATGAGTCCTACTATATTGAGAGAAAAAGGATATAGGTTTTATTTTTTGTCGAATGAGGAAGAGAGAATCCATGTTCATGTAGAATGTTCTTCCGGAGAAGCAAAATTTTGGATAGAACCCGTAGTGTCTTTGGCTTCATATTGCAAGGTTAATAAAATTAAGTTAAATGAAATTCAAAAAATAGTGGAGAAACACAAAGATGAAATCATTAAAGAATGGAAAAAATTCTTTAGTAAGCATTGAAAATATTACACCTTTTGGTATTTGGCTGTATGTTAAAGGTAAAGAATATTTTTTGAGCTATGAAGAATATCCTTATTTTAAAGATAAATCAATTTCAGCTATTCAAAAAGTTAGACTTATTCATAATGTCCATCTCTATTGGAAAGATTTAGATGTTGATCTAGAAATAGATAATCTAGAAAATCCCGAAAAATATCCATTAAAAAGTAAGTACTAGTTGAGATTCTTCGCCTTCGGCTCAGGATGACCGAAAATTATATGTCTTTCTATGTTAAAGCTATAAAAAGTTGCAATGCGTGGAAGTGGGTGTATACTTAAAATATGTATATATTAGTTTGATATATACATAAAATCGAAAAAGGCAAACCTCTCGTGAGAGGGGGACGCAAAGCCGACGTTTCTTGGGCTCTATTAAGAGCAAAAGAAGGATGGGTTGCCGAAGATGAAGAGAATATTATTAAAAACTATATCTAGTATAACAGTCTGCGCATTTGCACTTACGACTTGTTATGTTGATACTGCGCATAGCACTGAGCGAGTAGCGGATAGCGATATTGTTGCTAGTTCCTCGTTGCTCGTTCCAAGTTCATCGGTTATTAATTCTCAAGTAAGTCCTCTTGATATAAATTCTTTTGAACTTCCCGAATACCTAGGCACAATAAAAGATTCCTGGCAGCCAGAAGAACCGTCAATCGTCGAAACGGAAACTTCCTCCGTCATCCTGAGCGATAGCGAAGGATCTCAGCCCAACTCAAAACAACTAATAATCCACATTCAAGACGCCCATTGCAACTATGCCTGCCAAAAACAAATAGCTGTAATAATTGAATACCTGAATAAAAAATACGGCATCAAAACAATTAACCTTGAAGGCGGAGCGCGTGAATATGATCTTAAGCCTTTCACTGATATACAAGACAAAGAAAAACGCGAAAAAGCGGCAGACTATTTTGTAAAACAAGGTTTGGTTAACGGAGCAGAATATTATGCGATCAATAATCCGGAAAAGGTTGATCTTTGGGGAGTTGAAGATGTTGATCTATATTATAAGAACTTAAAAGTTTATCGGGATTCCCTTTTGAACAGCAATGATACAGAAAAATATCTTGAAGAGATCAGCCAAATAATAAACAAGCTAAAGATCCATATTTTTAATAAACCCCTTTTAGAAATGAGCATCAAATATGCCGCATACAAAGAAGGCAATATCGAATTCAAAGACTACGTAAGCTATCTAGCAGAAAGCACCGACGCAATGCATACCGATGGGGTCATGCATACCGATGGGGTCAGACCCCAACTTGAAGTTCAACTGATTAGAAGAGGGGGTCTGACCCCAAACGTAGATAAACTCCTAGCCGTCATGCAAACGGAATCCACCATCAATTTTAACCGCGCCAACACTGAACGCAGCATCCTCATCGACGAACTCGAAAAAAGAATATCAAAAATAGCAATAACAGAACTAGTACAAAAAACATTGGAATTCAAAGAAAAAATACTATCCCAAGAAAATTATTATGAATATTTAGTAACTAAAGCGTGTATAACAGGCATAGATCTAACAAACTATCCCGAATTACAAAAATATGTTGAGTATATAAAAAATTACGAGTCCGTAGATAAAAGTGCAGTAATGGTAGAAATGACTGAGCTTGAAAATAATATCAAAGAAAAACATTTTGAAAACGACACGCAAAGAGAACTGGATAAATTAGCAACAAACCTAGCAATTGTTAAAAATTTATTCGCTATAAAAATATCAAAAGAAGATTGGGAAAAATATAACAAAGAGCGAGGAGAATATAACATAGAAAGATACAAACAGTTCATTAATAATGAAGCACCGAAATACAATATAACCGCAGAACTAAGCGCCGGAATAGAACACCTAGACGAATGGCGAGAAAAAATAGAAAAATTCTACGAATACTCATTCGAAAGAGATAACGCTTTTTTGCAGAATATACTTATCGATGGGGTCAGACCCCAACGTGAACTTCAAACGATTAAAAGGGGTCTGACACCAATTATTTTGATTACCGGCGGATTCCACACAGACAACTTACTTAACTTATTCAAAGCCAATAACATATCATACATTTCAATACTACCAACATTCACCAACTGTAAAGATCAAACCAACCCATACTACGACATTCTATCAGGAAGAAACACGTTAAACATAAAAGAGACATTACCCCAAGTATTAAACAGCACCATGCAAGTAGCCGCACAGTTATGTCCTGCAATGAATGTTGTCATTGACGGTGCTGCTAATGTCACTAATGTCAGCAAAGATGTTCCTGAAGTCGCTGATTTGATAAGAGTAGAAAACATTCCTGTTCCCCGAACATATAGCCGGGAAGAATGGGAGAAAGAATATACGGATGAAGCAGAAGCAATGGAATTCCTTAAAATGAAAGCTGAATCAGCATTAGGGAGATCACTTAAATATGGGGAACTGGAAGCTGTTAAGGCGGCGCATGAGATCGGTGAACATATACTCGGCGAACGCAGAGAGGACGGGACTTATGAGAAACACGCTACAGATCCTTATACTCGTGATGAAATAACCGCAAAAGGCAATATTCTGCGCAAGATTAAAACTTTTACCGTACAAGATGTTGACGCTTTGATCAGATACGGCGTTTGCGGTAAGACTGAAACTCAAAAATTATTTGGGCGGAATCCGACG
>JADGBB010000045.1 GCA_015231715.1 Candidatus Omnitrophota bacterium | reverse complement strand
GCATGAACCATTGTGTGGTTGTAAACGAAAAAAATGCTGTTATAATAGTAGTAACAACGTGGTGGTATAAATGAAAAATAAAAAAATAAACGGCAAAAATAAGAAGATAATATCATTTAGCGTAGACACTCTTGCTAGGGCTGTATACATACAATATGCCTCGCGAGCTGTTTCTTATACTGAAAAGCTTGATAGCTCTGTAAACATCGATTACGATAAAGACAATAATATAATAGGTATAGAGATACTTGGAGTGAAAATCGGGCAAACTACATTTAATCAACTCGTACGCGACACAAAGAGCGTGTTTAAAAAGAGTGTATGTAAAGACCTTGATCCATACTTGCAGCCAATCTAGTTCCTAATGGTGAATAGGATTAAACTTTTTTTGACTTATTGCAATGCATTAGTAGTTTTGATACAATAAATCCATGAAACATAAGAAAAATTATTATATTAGTTTATCTTTATTAGCGATCATACTTTTGATCGGGTTGGCTATGTTTTTCTTTTCGGCGCATAGGGACAAAAATTATATGCCGGACCTTGAAAATGTTACCGTGCATATGAACAAGGCGACTTTGTATGAGAATTATCCTAAAGATTCAAGGCGTACTTATAGGAAAGACGGCGAGAAGGAATGGATAACATTTGATCATGTTTTGGATGACGGCCAAAAATGCACGCTTACATTCGTTCTTGAAAAAGATGAGATTACAGGATGGCGGCTTGATGACAGGGAAGAAGTCGTTCAGGAATATTTGGGAGAATTCTGCTCGCAAAAAATTATTAAAGATTTTCCTGCTTTATACGGCGCTATTAAAGACGTATTTATGAGACTTCCTCAAAAGGCTTTTTTACGTCTGACCGACAGAACTCACCCTGTTATTTTTGCCGAGGTTTACTCTGAAGGGTTAGGAAGTTTAGCCAATTCAACGAATATAACTATTCTTGATGACGACCCGCCGACTTTTACAAAAGGTCTGTATGTCACAAAACTTAAAACAGAACTCGATTCTGTCCCAAAAAAAGCCAAAGCTATAATTGCTCATGAGCTTGCCCATGCATATTTAGGCCATTCAGGTACGCACAACTCTTCGAACGAAGAAAAGCTTGCTAATACGCTTGTTTTTCATTGGGGTTTTGCGGACGAACTTAAAGAAGCGCTCAAATAATATCATTTTTTTATTTTTGTTGCCCCCGATTGTCTTTTCTGATATACTTCACAAATAAAATATTTCGATATTCGAAGTAATTTTTAAATTAATTTCATTGGAGTTTTTATGATTGAATCATTTTCAGAAGAAATATCTAAGCTTATGCCGGAAATAATGAGAAGCGTTCATAGAAAAATGGAGCCTCTTTTTGAAAAGGGCAAAGTGTCGTTCACGCATATAATTGTTATGGAATTTTTGGCACAAGCGGGCTCAGCTAAAATGAGTGAAGTGTCAAAGATCTTGAGCTTGAACTTAAGTTCCGCTACAAGCATAATTGATAAAATGGTTGAAATGGGATTTGTGAAAAGAACAAGGTCCCCCAAAGACAGGCGTGTAGTTCTGGTGGAACTTTTAAAAAAAGGAAAAACTTTTGCTTTGGCAATAATGGGACTTAGAAAAGAAGCTACCCAAGATATGTTCTCGGAATTAACTAATGATGAAAAAAATACTTATCTCAAACTAATAAGGAAAGTGCATGACAATGTATGTAAAAAATTTATTTAAAACAAAAAAAACATTTTTATTGTTAATCATTATTTTTGCCGTTGCCGGAGGAGCACATGTGATTGCCGTTGAGGGCTCTACTAAAGCTAATAGGTCCAAATTGTCTGGCGGTTCGACTTCTTCCGTGAACGATAAAACATTAACCGACTGTGTTGTTCATGCTTTAGAAAATAGTTATGAGGTTAAACTGGCTAAGCTTGATATGTTTATAGCTGAAACTGATATGATGTATACTGAAGCTGTATACGATATATTCTTTACAACAAGCGCATCTTACCTTGAGGACAAACGTCAAAACTTGTCAGTTTTTGCCGCCGATGATAATCAGCAAAACGCTTGTTCAGTTGGTTTAGAAAAAACCTTTCGTTCCGGCACAAAAATTAAGGGCCGATTGAGTGATACAAGAGCATGGAGCAATAACCCATATGTTTCTAAAAACCCTTCACATAATGCTGAGATAGCTTTTGAAGTCGAACAGCCTGTTGGTAAAAACTTTTTTGGATACAATGATCGTGCTAAAGTTTCTATGACTAAGCTTGCGATCGAAAATGCTTCTGTTAAAGAGCAGGATATTATCGAAGATATCGCCGTGAACGTTGAGAAACTTTTTTATAAATGTATTTACGCTAACGAGACCCTTAATGTAACAAAGAATATGCTGAATAAAGCACAAGAGCTGCAGGACAAAAACATAAAGAATTTTGATCTTGGACTTATTGAAGAAGTTGATCTTAAGGCTAGTGAAGCCAATGTCGCGCGAATGAAAAAAGATGTTCTTTTATCGGAAAATAACAAAAAAAGAGCATTGGAAAATCTTAAACTTGCGCTTAATTCATCGGAAGATCAAATATTCTATCCGGAGGGAACATTGCCGGATAGTTTTGATCTCGCAGATATAGGATCTTATCTAAAAGAGGCTTTTGATAGCAGGAGAGATTATAAGATAGCTAAAAAAGATATAGACATAAAAGGCATAGATCTTAAAATAAAACAAAATTCTTTGTGGCCCCAGATCGATCTTTTAGCAACGGTGAAAAATAACGGCCTTGAAAATGAGTTCGATAAAGCAATGGGCAAAGTAACAAGTATGGACAACACTTACTATTATGCAGGCGTAGAAGTTAATGTGCCTTTAGAAAATTCCAAGGCCAGAAGCGAACGGGACAGATCTTTATATGAAAAAGAAAAGTCCGTGATCGAATTAAAACAGCTGGAAAGAAAAATCATTACCGAAGTGGCCAACGCGTACAATGATGTAAAAACATTTTCCGGCAGCGTATCTATAATTTCGGATGCGGCGAAGCTTGAAAAAGAAAAACTTGAACTTGAAGAGGCGCGGTTTAATACAGGAAGATCTAATACCAGAAGAGTTATAGAATATCAGCAGGATCTTTTAAGAGCTGAACTCGAAAAACTGGCTTTGCTTTTGGATCATAACCTTTCTGTATCAGCTCTATCAAAAGTATTAAACCTAACATTAGAAAAATATAAGGATAAATTATGAGTTTACCGAGATTTAGTATCAATCAATCGCTTTTTGTTAATTTGATATCAGTGATCATTGTCATAATAGGAACAATGGTACTTTTTGGTATGAACAGGGAAGTTTTCCCAAATGTTACTTTTGATATAGTAAGTGTTACCACGGTCTATCCCGGAGCTACACCTTTGGATGTTGAAAAATTAATTTCTGTGCCTTTAGAAAAAGAGATAAAAGAAGTTGATGGAATTAAAGAGATAAAATCTTCTTCATTTGACGGAATATCCTCGCTGACAATTAAGCTGGATCCTAATGAAAAAGACAAAGATAAGGTAGTTAATGACATAAAAAGCGCGGTGGACAGAGTAAAAGACCTGCCAAAAGATATATATGAGGACCCGGTAGTAACAGAAATAACCAGCAAACAGTATCCTATAATCGAAGTTTCGCTGGCCGGAGATATGACAGAGTGGGATTTAAGAAAATATGCAGATGCCTTGGAAGATATTCTTGAAAATGTTGACGGTGTAGCAAAAATATCAAAATCAGGATATAGGGACAGGGAAGTAAAAATAGAGGTTAATCCGGCTCTAATGAAAGAATACTATGTTTCCATGGACGAAGTGTCCGATGCTTTGGCCGGACGAAATGTTAGTGTTCCTGCAGGTGAGATCAATACTGCAACTAATGAATATAGTGTGCGCACAACCGGAGAGTTTGAAACCGCAAAAGATATTGAAGATGTAATTATCAGAGCGAACGATGCCGGGAATTGGCTCAGAGTTAAAGATATTGCGGTTGTAGACGATAGTTTTAAAAAAGAAGAAGTACTAGATAAGACATGGGGCAAAAAATCAATTAACCTAGTTGTTTTGAAAAAAGAGTCAGGTGACGCTCTTACAGTTGTAGATCAAGTTAAAATAGCGTCTAATGGTTTTATAGAAAAATGTCCCGGGCTTAAAGTAGCATATGTAAATGATTATTCATTTTTTGCCAGGCGCCGACTTAATGTGTTGAAAAATAACGGGTGGCTTGGACTCCTTATTGTTATAGGCGTAATGTTGCTTTTTTTACAGAAGCGCGTGGCTATTGTTACTGTTTTAGGTATCCCTATAGCTTTTTTTACAACATTTATTTTCATGAGCCTTATGGGGATAACTATAAATCTTATAAGTATGTTCGGCCTCATAATTGTTCTCGGTATGCTTGTTGATGACGGTATTATTGTGGCAGAGAATTCATACCGGTATATGGAAGAAGGGATGTCTCCCAGAGAAGCAACCGTTAAGGGCACGGAAGAGGTAATGGGGGCGGTAGTAACCGCGATATTTACAACTATAGCTTCCTTCGCGCCGCTCCTTTTTATGACAGGGATAATGGGAAAATTTATCCGTAATATTCCTACTGTTCTTATCATTGCACTTTTAGCGTCATTGGCCGAAGCATTGATAATTTTGCCCAGCCATTTGGCGGATTTTGTTAAGATAAAAAAGGATGCTGATGGTAAGCCTATATCCTTATCAAAAGATTATCCATGGTTTAAAACTATGGTTAAAGGATATACAAAAATGGTTTCCGGCGCCGTAAAGCATAAATATCTTGTAGTGATGTCATTTGTGGCTGTTTTGATCTTTTGTATTTTTCTTGCCGTTAATGTTATGAAGTTTGTTCTTTTTCCAAGTGCGGGCATTAACTATTTCTTTATCAGGGTAGAGGCCCCGATAGGAACACCTCTTGAAAAAACAAATGAACTCATAGAGCCCTTAGAAAAAATTGTCAATGAGATCCCAAGCTCTGAACTAGAATCTTTTGTTACTAATGTCGGCCATATATCCGAAGACCGGAATGACCCATTTGCCGGTACTGCCAGCAATTTAGCTCAAATTGCCGCTTATCTTACCCCGGAGCAGGATAGAAAAAGAGATGCCGAAGAAATAATCGAAGAGCTTAGGCTTAAGTGCAAGGATATTAAAGGTTTTGAAGAGTTAAGGTTCGACAAGGCCACATCAGGCCCGCCTGTCGGTAAGGCTGTTGAAGCAAAAATTCGCGGAGAAAGTTTTGAGACTTTGGATAAAATAGCTTTTGAATACATGGATTATCTTAAATCAATTGAAGGCACATCGGATATAACATGGGATCACAAGCCCGGAAAAGAAGAAATAAGAGTTAAAGTTGATAACAATAAAGCCACTATGGCAGGCCTAACTGTAAGCAGGATAGCGCGTACTGTAAGGGCTGTGTTCCAAGGCGAAATTGCGACAAAAATAAAACCTATAAAAGCTGAAGAAGACACAGACGTAACGGTTGTTTTTCCCAAAAACCAAGCAAGCGACATGAAAGTATTTGATAATATACTTGTAAAAAACAGTTATGGAAATTTGATACCTTTAAGTAAAGTCGCCGAAATTGAAAAAGTTCCCGGCACAACTACGATCTTTCATCTTGATGGGAAAAGAGTAATTACGGCCTCATGCAATGTTGATAATGAGAGTACTACATCAATGAAATTGAATTCTATGCTCAGTAAAAATTTCAAAGATATCCCGGACAGATACATGGGTTATTCTGTGAAATATGGCGGTGAACAGGAAGAATCCCTAGATTCACTAGTGAGTTTGGCTAAAGCATATATATTCGCTTTTTTAATAATATATCTCATGCTTGCTTCTTTCTTTAAATCTCTTGTTCAGCCGTTTGTGGTTATGCTGGCTATTCCATTCGGTTTGATCGGGGTCGTTCTTGCATTTCTTTGTCATGGGATACCGTTCTCTTTTATGGCTATACTTGGAGTAGTAGGACTTAACGGTATAGTTGTCAACGATTCGATAGTTTTAGTGGACTTTATCAACCAATTAAGAAGATCAGGCATGGAAAGAAAAGAATCAATAATTAAAGCAGGGCAGATGAGAATTAGGCCGGTACTTCTTACTACAATAACCACTGTCGGCGGGTTATCGACTGTTGCTTACGGTATAGGAGGCAAAGATCCGTTCCTTGTGCCTATGGCATTAGCTATTTCCTGGGGGCTTTTATTTGCTACCGGATTAACACTTATTGTAATACCATGCTTTTATTCTATAATAGATGATATTGCTATTAAGCTAACCAAGCATTCCAGTTTAGTGGATGTTTGTAAAATAAAAAACTGTGATTGAGTTTAAAATGAAAAAAATACTATTAACATTAATTATGTTGTTTCTTGCTGTTTCGTCATGTTTTGGCGCAAGAGATAACGGCTATTCCACAAAAGTATTAGAAAACGGATTGAAAATTGTAGTTAAAGAAATGCCTTCCTCGGAACTTGGTTATGTGCAGATCCGCTTGCTGGGAGGGCTATCAAACGAAGGTAAATATGCCGGGAGCGGGATATCACATCTTTTAGAACATCTTATTTTCAAAGGCACTGAAAAATATGATTCAAATTATTTAATGCTTAAGATACGTTCTATTGGCGGTCTTGTCAATGCATATACAGGACAGGATACAGCTGCTTTTCATATGCAAGTTCCATCAGAAAAAGTTGTGGATGCGCTTGATCTTTTGACCAATATGATAATGGAACCGGTATTTACCGATATTGAATTTGAAAAAGAAAAAGAGGTCATTTCAAAAGAAATGATGATGTATGACGATAACCCGGGTAATTATCTTATGAGAAAAGTTAATGAGATAGCTTATCTTTTTCATCCCTACAAAAACCCAATTATCGGTTACTCTGAGCTTTTTAAAAAGCTGACAAAAGAAGATGTTCTTGCTTATCATAAAAAAACATATGTCCCGGAAAATATCGTTATAGGCGCGGCAGGCAACATTAATAAAGAAGAAATTTTCAATTTTGTGTCCGAAAAATGGGGAAAAGTTGAGAGGCGAGGAAATAATCTAAAACAGCTTGCCCCAGAGCCCATGCAAATAATTAATATTGATGAAACTTTCTACAAAGACATACATAATGGTCGGTTCGTTATAGCGTATCATTCTCCGAGCATATATTCAAAAGATGTTTATGCCCTTGATATGCTTTCTGCTATTTTAGGGGGAGGAGTAGATTCGGTTCTCTATAAAAGTTTAGTTGAAGACAAAAAATTGCTTTATAGCATAAGTGCTGCAAATATCTCGCCCAGGTATGACGGGCTTTTTTATATAACAGGTACAGGAGACGCTGAAAATATTGATACAGCTATAATTGAGATCTTTAAAGTTATAAATGATTTTTATTCAGAAAAAATTTCTCCAAAAATGCTTGATAGAGTTAAAAGAATGACGCTAAGTTCATTTTATAGTTCAAGAGAAAGCGTCATTGGTATTGTTATGACAATGACGGCATCCGAATTGCTTACAGGCGGTCCGGACTTTTATGAGAATTATGTAAAAGAGATATCTAATGTAACAGAAGAGGAAGTTAAATATGTTTTGAATGAGTATATCATTAATTCAAAACATACAACAGTCAGGCTAATGCCTAATGAAGAAAAAGTTTTAGATGAAAAAGATATTATTGATGACGGAGAAATTTCCAATGAGCCTATTTTTCGAACTTTTGATAATGGGCTTAAAGTCATTATGCAGAAACGTATCAATGTTCCGTTACTTTCTGTGGTTGTCATGTTTCCAGGCGGAAGTGCATATGAAAACATTGAAGACATGGGAATATCCCGTATGATGACTGAACTAAGCACTAAAGGAACAAAAAATTACGGTAAGGATGATATCGTTCCGGCTTTAGAAAGGATCGGCGGCGACATAAACGCCTATTCCGGCAGTGAATCCATAGTCTATACTCTCGACATAATGGCGGATACCATAAAAGAGGCGATGCCTGTCTTTAAAGACATTATATTCAATCCGTCATTCCCTATAGATGAGTTTGTTGATATCAAAAAACAAAATATATCAGGGATTAAAGAGCAGGAAAAAAATATTGATTTTGCAGGGAGCAAGATGATGCTTAAAGGATTATACAGCACCCATCCATATTCATATGTCAGTACCGGTACGATCGATTCAGTTGAAAACATAACTATAGAAAAAATTAAAAAATATCATTCAGATCATATTTCTCCGGATCAATGTGTTATCGCGATAGTGGGTGATTTTGACGAAGATGAGATCATGGTTAATTTTATGGATGAATTTATCTCTTGGAAGCCGTCTAATGTGAAACACAGCTATCCAAAAGTTGACAATATAAAAAATACGGCCGAGACCACGATCGAAATGAAAAAAGAACAGTCGTTGTTCATTTTAGCTTTTCCGTCAATAACCATTTATGATGAAGATATGTATCCGCTTATGTTGATAAGGGAAATGCTGGTCGGGGGAGGAGGGCTCTTATTCAGCGATGTAAGAGGTGCTCAGGGGTTAGCGTATTCGGCTGATGCAAGTAATAGCCTGTATCCTGAAAACGGATTTTTTTCATTCAAGATAAAGACGTCAAAAGAAAATATGGATAAAGTTGAAGCAAGCGTCTGGAAAGTTATCGAAAAAATAAAAAATGGGGATTTCGATAAAGAATATTTAGAGCTTGCTAAAATGAGGGCAATAACAGGTTATCTTTCCGGCTTGCAGTCAAATGACTCTTTAGCTTCAATATTTTCGAGCGATGAATTTATCGGATTAGGCTACAATTATCATAAAAATTTAAAAAATAAAATTATGGGAGCAGATAAAGATTCTGTTTTAAAAGCAGCAAATATGATCTTCAATAAAAAAGCATATGTTCTTGTGAAAATATTATCGGAGGAAAAATGAGGTACCGTAAACTAGGCAATACAGATCTTGAAGTTACTGATATATCACTCGGGACATGGGTGTTTGGGGGCGAGTGCTGGGGCGAAACAGAGGATGCGCTTTCAGAAAGAGTTGTTTCTGAAGCGATCGAGCAAGGTATAAATATCATTGATACCGCACCTATATATGGTTCCGGAAGGTCTGAAACAGTTGTCGGCAAGGCATTGAAAAACCAAAGAAAAAAAGTAATAATTGCCACAAAGTGCGGTCTTAAAGCAGAGAACGGCAGATTAAAGAATGACCTTACCCCGGCATTCATAAAACAAGAAATAGATAATTCATTAAAAAGACTTTCAACCGATTACATCGATCTATATCAATGCCACTGGCCGGATGATAAAACACCTTATGACGAAACTTTCGGTGCTCTTGAAAACCTTAAAAAACAGGGGAAAATACT
>JADGBB010000044.1 GCA_015231715.1 Candidatus Omnitrophota bacterium | reverse complement strand
TCAGATAAGCTTGTAGAAAAACTTCTTTCAGAAGGTGTATCTTTTAGCGAGATGAGCGGAAATATTGTGAATACTACTGAACTGATAGCCAAGCTTATAAATCAGGGAAAGAGTATAGCTGATGGGATAGAAAAGATGTTTGATATTATTGAGGGATCTTGTTCTCTTCTTTTATTACATAAAGACGGCATATATGCGGCAAGAGACCGTTACGGCTATACCCCGCTTGTTGTTGGTCAAAGAGGAGATGATTGGGCTATTACTTCTGAAACTGCGGCTTTTCCGAACAATCATTTTGTTATAGTTAAATATCTTGAACCCGGAGAGATAGCTTTGATAAATGAAAAAGGAATGGAAACCGTAAAAAAACATAATTGCGGCAGCCAGGTTTGTTCGTTCCTTTGGATCTACACAGGTTTCCCGGCATCGGATTATGAAGGAATCAATACGGAAATAGTCCGAGAAAAATGCGGCAGGGCGCTCGCTAAACATGATAAAGATATTAATGTAGATTTAGTGGCAGGAGTCCCGGATTCCGGTATAGGGCATGCTATTGGTTATGCTATGGAATCAGGCAAACCATTGAGAAGGGCACTCGTAAAATACACTCCGGGATACGGACGAAGCTATACGCCTCCCTCACAGGAAACAAGAGATCTCGTAGCGACAATGAAACTTATTCCGATAGAAGAAGTTATAAAAGGCAATAGCATTGTTATTTGTGAAGACTCAATAGTAAGGGGCACACAACTTAAAAATTATACAATAAAAAAATTATGGAACTGCGGCGCGAAAGAAATACATGTAAGGCCTGCGTGCCCTCCGCTTATGTACCCCTGCAAATTCTGTCTTTCAACTCGCAGCATAGATGAGCTGGCAACACGTAAAGCCATAAAAGATATGGAAGGGCATGATGTACCCGATGTTTCTGAATATATTGATACAAAAACTGAAAAATACAAAAAAATGGTAGAGTGGATACGAAAAGACCTGGATGTAACAACCTTAAGATTTCAGCATTTAGACGACATGGTTGAAGCGATAGGTCTGCCAATAGATAAAATATGCACATATTGCTGGACAGGGAATACTCCATCTAAATAAACAATCTCCTGCAAGTACGGATGAGGCAGTTAGTACATTTTCTGACACGGGATCTAAACAACGGCATTTTTCAATCCTTTTTTAACCCCGTTGACTCATGCATTCTCTAAGCAGCTTCGCTGCTTTTCGAAGCAATCGACAACGGGACTGGTAATTGTTAAAAAAGAATTGAAAAATGCCTATAGATCCCTAATCATCAGAAAATGTACTAACTGCCTCATCCTAGCTTGATGCGGAATATTTAATCTTGTTCTCATCGTGGGGCTGGGATCCTTCGTCGCTTTGCTCCTCAGGATGACGAGGACGTCATTCTGAGCCGAAGGCGAAGAATCACAGCCCCACTTTAAGAATCACTTTAACAAAACTTCTCTAAAAGACGTACGAACGAAAGAACGGACGAAAGGTCGAACGTCTTAATATTAAAGACGAGTGCTAAAAAATTTTTGGGTGACACAGAAAAAAAGCAGCACATATTTTAAAATTTCCCGCCATACGGATAAAAATATTTTACACATATATGAAGTGTCTCCACCTGTTTGATGGAAATAACAGGGAAATTTTCAAATATGTGATGATTTTTTTCTGGGGCAGGACCCGAAAATTTTTCGGTACGAGGACGAAAATAGTTGGACTAAAAACGATATATTGTTGGTCAATTTTTGCTTGACATGATGGGCGTGTAATGATAAAATTGTTGCAACGAAGAAGTTAATGGCGAGGAAGCCCTTGAACAATGATAGTTCAAGGGCTTTTTCCGTTTATAGGCCATGGAGTGCCGATTATATTTTTGCAGGCAATGATGCCCTTTTAGAACAGTAATGTTCTATTAGGGTTTTTTTTCAAAAAAGGATTTATTCGGTGGAGGTATAAAATGGTTTATAAAACAGGATTAAAGAACTATAATGAAGCGATGGACGAAACGGCTAAAGTTTTGATCGTAGAAGCCTTAAAAAAAGCTTTTGGGAATCAAAGTATTGCCGCAAAACTATTGGGAATAAACCGTAATACATTGAGAGCTAAAGTAGAAAAACTTAAAATTGATGTGAGGGAGTATAAAATATGAATTTTAAAGATTTACCAAAGAAGCAAGGTCTTTATGATCCTTCTTATGAACATGATGCATGCGGTGTGGGTGTAGTTTGTAATATCAACGGCGAGTGCAGTTATGATATGGTTGAAAAAGGTATTGAAGTTTTAGAAAGGATGACGCATAGAGGAGCAGTCGGCGCGGATCCTCAGACAGGCGATGGTGCAGGTATACTTGTACAAATCCCGCATGAGTTTTTTCAAAAGATATGTGCTGAAGAAAAAATAATTCTTCCTGAAAAAGGTAAATACGGTACCGGTATAGTTTTTATGCCTCAAGATAAAGAGGAAGAAAAGAGCTGTACCAAAATTTTTGAAAAGTATGTAAAAGAGGAAGGTCTTCAAATTCTAGGTTGGCGGGATGTGCCCCATCAGAATAATGCCATAGGAAAAACTGCACTTAAAAGTAAACCATCAATTAAACAAATTTTTATATCCGATAATAATAAATGTACTGACCAACAACAGCTTGAACGCAAGCTCTACATAATAAGGAAACAAGTCTCAAGAGAAATACGTGAAAATCAAATTGAAAAAGATAACAGTTTTTATGTGAGCAGCCTTTCCTCAAGCAAGATAGTTTATAAAGGCCTTTTAATGCCTAATCAGCTGAAGACATTTTATGACGATCTTAGAGATGAACGTTTTAAAAGCTGTTTCGCATTAGTGCATTCAAGATATTCCACCAATACTTTCCCGACGTGGAATTTAGCTCAGCCGTTCAGGTTTTTGGCGCATAACGGTGAAATAAACACATTAAGAGGGAACCTGAAATGGATGCATGCCAGAGAAAGTCTACTGAAAAGCGAAGTTTTTGGGCCTGATATCGAAAAGATAAAACCTGTAACTATAGAAGGAAGAAGTGATTCAGCGACACTTGATAATATTTTTGAACTTTTAGTTCTTTCCGGCAGATCTTTAGAGCATGCGATGATGATGATGGTTCCGGCGGTATGGGAAAACAATGATATGATGGACAAAGATCTGGTTGAGTTCTTTAAATATCATTCATGTTTAATGGAACCATGGGACGGACCTGCGGCATTGCTTTTTACCGATGGTGTTAAAATTGGAGCTGTTTTGGATAGGAACGGATTAAGACCGGCAAGATATATCGTTACGAAAAGCGGCTTATGTGTAATGGCTTCGGAATTAGGAGTGCTTGATATCCCAAGCGATGATATTAAAGTTTCCGGCAGATTAGAACCTGGAAAGATGTTTTTGATCGATACCCTTAAGGGCACTATAATAAGCGATGATGAGATCAAGAAAAACGCGGCCGCACAGAAGCCTTACGGCGAGTGGAATAAAAAACATATGGTAGATCTTAATGATCTTCCTAAAGCTTTCCAAACCTCGGTCATAAAACCTTTAACTTCAGGGGAAAGTTTCAAGATAAGAAAATCGCTGGGCTATACCAGAGAAGACCTTCGTATGCTGATCAAACCAATGGCCGAGGAAGGAATTGAATCTACCGGAAGTATGGGTAATGATACTCCGCATGCGGTATTATCTAAGAATCCACAGCCTTTATACAATTATTTTAAACAGCTATTTGCGCAGGTAACAAATCCGCCGATAGATCCGATACGCGAAGAAATGGTAATGAGCCTTGAATGTTTTATCGGCCGTCAAGGCAATATACTTAATGAAACAGAAGAACATGCTAAAAAACTGAGAGTTACCGATCCCATAATTTCCAGCGACGACATATTAAAAATTAAAAATAATGATATAGAAGAATTAAAAACCAAAACTATATCAATACTTTTTGATGTAACGGAAAAAGGTTTTAAAAGTGCGATAGACAGGATATGTTTAGAATCAGAACAGGCTATAAATGAAGGTTACACCTTTATTATTCTTAGCGATAAAGGTATTTCAAAAGACAAGGCTTCTTTGCCGGCGCTTTTAGCAGTAGGGGCTGTGCACAATCATTTGATAAGCAAGCTCTTAAGGACAAAAGTAGCTATAGTGCTTGAAAGCGCTGAACCGCGCGAAGTTCATCATTTTGCTTTATTGTTCGGATACGGATGCGACTGTGTTAATCCGTATATGGCATTCAGTATTGTAAGAGAAATGGTATCGGACTCAGAGGTAGTTGTTGATGAAAAAACCGGGGTAAAGAATTATCGTAAAGCTGTTCAAAAAGGTATACTTAAAATTCTTTCTAAAATGGGAATATCAACCCTTAGAAGTTATAAAGGCGCGCAAATATTTGAAGCTCTTGGGCTTGCAGACGATGTTATTGATAAATGTTTTACAGGTACCGCATCGAGAATAGGCGGAGCAGGAATGAAAGAGATAGCGGCAGAAACTATTATGAGGCATATTGAGGCTTTCGAAGGAGACGATATAGATGTAAAAGTGCTTCCCTCAGGAGGAAGATATCAATGGAAAAAAGACGGAGAGACTCATCTTTGGAGCCCCGAAGCTATAGCATTATTGCAGGATGCCGTGCGCAAAGAAAGCTATTCCATATACAAAGAATTTGCCGGAATAATCAATGACCAGAAAAAACAGCCTGTAACGCTGAGAAGTATGCTCAAGTTTACGAATAATAAACCGATAGACATAAATCAAGTCGAGCCGGCAAGTGAGATAGTTAAAAGATTTGTTACAGGAGCTATGAGCTTTGGATCAATATCAGGAAGCGCCCACCAAAGTTTGGCGATCGCAATGAACAGATTAGGCGGAAAATCAAATAGCGGTGAAGGCGGAGAAGATCCGGTCAGATTTAACCGTATGCCTAACGGCGATTTGGCTAGAAGCGCTATTAAACAGGTGGCTTCAGGACGTTTTGGTGTTAATGCAAATTATTTGGCAAATGCGGATGAGATCCAGATAAAAATCGCGCAGGGCGCTAAACCCGGTGAAGGCGGTCAGCTTCCGGGTCATAAAGTCAGCGCGGTTATAGCAAGAACAAGATATACGACAGCCGGCGTAACACTTATATCACCTCCGCCGCATCATGATATTTATTCTATTGAGGATCTTGCTCAGCTTATATTTGATCTAAAAAATTCTAACCCACGTGCCAGGATAAGCGTTAAGCTAGTTTCGGAAGTCGGTGTGGGTACTGTAGCTGCAGGGGTTGCTAAAGGTCATGCTGATATGATTCTAATTTCAGGCGGTGACGGAGGGACAGGCGCAAGCCCGAGAACTTCGATCATGCATGCGGGGCTCCCGTGGGAACTTGGTTTAAGCGAAACTCATCAGACACTTGTTCTTAATGATCTAAGAAGCAGAGTCAGATTGCAGACTGACGGACAGCTTAGGACCGGAAGGGACGTGGCTATGGCTGCTATACTGGGAGCCGAAGAATACGGTTTTGCAACAGGCGCATTAATTGTTTTGGGCTGTGTTATGCTTAGACACTGCCATCTTAATAATTGTGCTTTGGGGATAGCTACACAAGATTCAATTTTTAAAGGAAAATTTCCGGGTAAGCCTGAATATATTGTCAGCTATCTTAATTTTGTTTCAGAAGAATTAAGAGAGATAATGGCAGAATTAGGAATTAAAAAAATTGATGATCTTGTCGGAAGAACAGAAATGGCAGAAACAAATACAGAAATTCTGCCGTGGAAAGCTAAAGGTTTAGATCTTTCAAAAATATTGTATAAACCCATAGTAGAAGATGTTGATACAATTTGTACTATTAAACAAGATCATTGCATAGATCATGTTATGGATAAAAAATTGATAGAATTAGCTCGCCCAGCGTTAGATGGTTCTGATAGAGTCGACATTGAGATGGATATAGTCAATACGGATAGAACAGTAGGCGCAATGCTTTCAGGTGAAGTATGTAATAAATTCGGAGAATCAGATCTTCCTGAAGATACGATCAAGTGTAAGTTCAAAGGTGTTGCCGGCCAGAGTTTTGGGGCATTTATTTCTAAGGGGATGACTTTTGAATTAGAAGGGTTAGCAAATGATTATGTAGGTAAAGGAATATCAGGCGGAAAAATAATAATTTATCCCGATAAAAATGCAGGATTTGAAGCCGATAAGAACATTATCATAGGTAATACAACGTTTTATGGAGCGATACGCGGAGAGGCCTACATAAGCGGAATAGCGGGGGAAAGGTTTTGTATCCGTAATTCAGGGCTCAACGGTGTTGTTGAAGGGGTAGGAGATCACGGCTGCGAGTATATGACCGGAGGAAGAGTTGTAATATTAGGAAAAACCGGCAGAAATTTTGCGGCCGGCATGTCAGGCGGAATAGCTTATGTCTATGATGAGGACGGACGGTTCAATGAAAGATGCAATAAATCAATGGTAGAGCTTGAAAAACCGCTTAAAGAAGATATTGAGACTATACGTATTCTTGTTAATAATCATGTAAAGTATACCGGAAGTAAAAAAGGTGAAATGATACTTGATAACTTTCAACAAGAAAAAACAAGATTTGTAAAAGTTATGTCTAGCGAATATAAAAAAATACTTGAAACAAGAAAAATGGAACAAGATATGGATCTAGGGGAGGCATCAGATGGCTAAAAAAGATCTTAAAGGATTTTTGAATATACAAAGAAAAGCAAGCGACTATAGGCCTGTTGAGGAAAGAATAAAGGATTACAAAGATGTCGTTAAATATCGTTCGGACGAGGAATCTCAGGCACAGGCTGTAAGATGCATGGATTGCGGAACTCCTTTCTGTCATTGGGGTTGTCCTGTATGCAATCTTATTCCTGAATGGAATTCATATCTTGTTGAAGGCAACTGGAGAAAAGCTTATGACCTATTAGCTTCAACAAATAATTTTCCTGAAATTACCGGAAGAATATGTCCCGCTCTTTGTGAATCAGCATGTGTTTTGGGAATAAATAATGATCCGATAACTATAAGAGAGAACGAATTGGCTATTATCGAAAAAGCTTTTAAAGAAGGATATGTTAAATCAGTACCGAATGGCTCAATCCCGAGTACCGGTAAAAAAGTTGCGGTAGTGGGATCCGGCCCGGCAGGATTGACGGTTGCAGATCAATTAAATAAAAAAGGACATGATGTTACAGTTTTTGAAAGAGCCGATAAGCTAGGCGGGTTTATGCGCTACGGTATCCCTGATTTTAAATTAGAAAAATGGGTTATTGACAGGCGTACGGACCTGATGGAAAATGCAGGAATAAAATTTAAAACAAGCTGTAATGTAGGTGAGGATATAAAAGTAGAAGATCTTATGAAAGATTTTGATGCTGTACTTTTAAGCGGCGGATCAAGACAGCCTAGGGATCTTGATATTCCCGGTCGTGATACCGAAGGAATATATTTTGCCGTAGATTATCTTACACAAGCTAATAAAATGTCAGCAGGGCACAAAATGCCTAAAGATGTAGAGATCAATGCTAAAGATAAAAAAGTCATAGTTATTGGCGGAGGAGATACAGGTTCTGATTGTATCGGTACGGCTAACAGGCAGGGAGCAAAAAGCATATCACAAATAGAAGTTATGCCTAAACCATCGGAAACACGGACTGAGGATTATCCATGGCCTTTCCATCCTCTTTTACTTAAAGAAACTTCCAGCCACAAAGAAGGGTCTGAAAGAGACTGGTCAATACTTACAAAAGAATTTATTTCCGAAGGCGGGAAAATAAAAAAACTAAAATGCGTCAAAGTGGAGTTTATAAAAAAAGCGCCCGGCTCTCGTCCAAGCATGGTAGAGATCCCGGGCAGTGAATTTGAAATGGAAGCTGATATGATAATTCTTGCTATAGGCTTTCTGCACCCTGAAAGAAAAGATCTTTTAGATCATCTTAAAGTAGAGTTCGATGAAAGAGGAAATGTTAAAACTTTTGGATATAAAACATCCGTAAACAAGGTATTCGCATGCGGGGATATGAGAAGAGGCCAATCCCTTATTGTATGGGCGATTCAAGAGGGCAGAGAAGCCTCAGAAGCTTTAGATGACTATTTGAAATAAAAGTAAGGGGACAGGTCTCATCGACCTATTATCGTATGGGCGATTCAAGAGGGCAGAGAAGCGGCTGAAGCTTAAGATGACTATTTAAAATAAAAGTAAGGGGACAGGTCTCATTGGTTTACAGTGGGGGCCACAGAGACCTGTCCCCAAACTGTAATTTTTACTTTAACTTTCCCCAACTTTATGGTATTACTAATAGGATTATTCACACTCATAGAAAGTAATAAATGAAAAAAAGAATTAAAGCAAAATTAGTATTAGAAGACGGACGAATATTTAACGGGTTTTCTTTCGGAGCTTTAGGGGAAACCACTGGAGAAGTTGTTTTTAATACAGCTCTTGCCGGATATCAGGAAATACTCACCGATCCATCGTATAAAGGCCAAATAGTTACAATGACATATCCCTTGATCGGGAACTACGGCGTTAATGCCGGTGATATTGAGACTGCCTCAGGGGTTCCATGCGAAGGTCTTATAATAAGAGAACTAAGTCCTGTTGCTTCAAATTTCAGAAGCGAACAAACTCTTGACGAATATCTAAAACAAAATAATATTGTCGGCATAGAAGACGTTGATACAAGAGCCCTGACTAAACACATAAGAATTAAAGGCGCGATGAACGCCGTTATTTCAACTATTGATCTTGATGATGCTAGCCTCATTAAAAAAGTTAAAAATCTGCCTAATATTGTCGGAGCTGATACAGTTAAAGATGTTACCTGCAGTAAAGTCTATGAATATTGCGGCGGAAAAGGTTTTCATGTTGCGGTAATAGATTGCGGTATTAAGCTTAATATTTTAAGACACCTTAAGAATAGGGGATGCAAAATTACCGTTTTTCCTGCAAATTCTTCAAGCAAAGACATATTAGCCGTAAATCCTGACGGAATATTTTTATCAAACGGTCCCGGGGATCCTGAAGGAGCTCCGTATGTCCATAAAACAGTATCGGAACTTTTAGGCAAAAAACCTATTTTTGGTATTTGCTTGGGGCACCAAATGCTGGGGTTGGCTTTAGGAGGTAAAACTTATAAACTTAAGTTCGGCCATCACGGCGGGAATCATCCTGTTAAAGACCTAGCGACAAATAAAGTAAGTATCACAAGCCAAAATCATAATTTTTGTGTTGATATAGATTCAGTTAAAAATAAAGGCGTAGAGATGACACATATCAATTTGAATGATCAAACAGCTGAAGGGATGGAAAGCAAAAAATTAAATTTTTTCAGTATACAGTTTCACCCGGAAGCCGCGCCGGGACCGAATGACGCGGTTTACTTATTTGATAAATTTATAGAGATGATGAAATAATGCCTAAGCGTACAGATATAAACAGCATATTAATAATCGGAGCAGGAACGATAATTATCGGACAGGCATGTGAATT
>JADGBB010000043.1 GCA_015231715.1 Candidatus Omnitrophota bacterium | reverse complement strand
GAGTGGAGATTAAAAGCCTGGATTTGTATTCGTTTTCAGCTTGCATTTTATTTCGTTCAGTTTCAATACTCTCAGCGTTTTCTTTTTCCCATTTTAGTCTTTCTTTTCTTCTATTTTCAGCTAATTCAAGGTTAAGTTTTTCAGTTTTTTTGTATGATTTCCGTTGCGTTTCTCCTGCGATTTGAGAACAGCGTGGGGAGCAGTATTTTTGAGCTGTTCTTTTCGGCTCGAAAGGCCGAAAGCTCTCCGGCAAGGCGCAGTTTTTTTTATGATTTGCTTGACCAGGGAATTTTTTGTCAATCCATTCCGATAATTGATTCAATGTCACTGACATGTCAACGCTCCTTTTCGTTTTTTATTTCAGATTTAAGCTCAGCTTCAATCTCTTTTCTTTTAAAAGCATTTTTTTCTGTCGCACTTCTGCGAGATTCCATCCGCTGCGCGTTATGGTAATAATTGTAATTGTTGTTAAAATTGTTGTTAAAATTATTGTTATACATTTTTTGTCTCCATTGATTTCATTTTTTTTCTATATATCTTGCCCCGTTTTTCTTCGCTTCGCATCCCTGGCAAATAGCAAACGGGCAGTTTCTCCTGCTGTCCCATCTAAAACCTGCAAACGGCTTTTTAACATGACAGGCAGTGCATACGCGTTCCTGCCTGTCGTAGTCAATTAAGATTGAGCGATTGCCTGAGTCTTTATTGCCGGACATCTATATATTCAATTTCCTATTTTTATTAGCCGGATACGCTTCGGCGGGCGGGTTTCATTAAACCTGATGACCTTCGGGAAATTTAGTTGCTAAAGGTCTGTAATCATCTGCTGCTTTCTTGCCACATTCCTTACAAACAAATGTTGGAATTACATTTTGATGAAAGTTTGCATCATCATAACCGCTTCCTTCATGTTCATGTCCGCACTGTTCACACTCATAAATAGCTGTAAAGTCTCGCCTGTGCTGTGATACAATTTTTTTAATTTTCATCTCTTTTCTCCTTATTATTTGTTACTCAATAATAACAATACAACATCTGTCTTGAAACTTGTCAAGACAAAAAGGAATTTTTTTTATTTTTTTTCACTTTTTTCTATCATTTATTCCAATAAATCCGGAGTTTTTGAATAAAACCATGTAATTCCACGGGTTTTTTCCGTGCCTTTCATCCTGTAAATTACGTCTGAGTCTTCAAGTGTTGCCAGAACATCCTGCCTTTCGTGACCCCGAAGGTGCTGAGTCAGGCGAGTTATTTCCGATAATGTTATCCGGCCTTTTCTGTGGATAATTTTTTCCAGTCTTTTTACTTCATGTTCCAGCTCATTCCCTGCAATAAAATTCTCTACGATATAATTCATATACTCTGACAGGTGGTTTGCTAATTGTATTCCATAAACAATTTCATCCTCTCCGATAACCGGGGTGTCCATGTTTTTTCCGACTGCCACTATCAGCGCGACCTGTTGAGCAAGCTGAACGGTCCGGGTATATATTGAGTCCGGTTTCCCTGCTTTTGCAAGAACATTCCTTTTTTCGTCTATATGATCGTAATATTCGTCAAGGATTGAAAGTGCTTCGACTGACATCGGTACCGTGTATGGCTTGACATTTTCAACATGGTCAAGATTCCCGTCAGGGCTCACGTTCGTTGTCTTTTTATTCAATGCCCTTATCTGGTCTAATAGCTCCAGAGGCGGCGGGCCGACGTGTAATTTCGTATTTCTTTTCGGGCGGGGGGTGTCGGTTTCAAATACAAACATTCGATTCAAAAATCCATCGTCTATACTTTCACGGGGCAGCCCTTTGTAAAAAGTCTCCGGCACTGTCGTTCCGTATATACAGAGATTCGGGTTTGAAATAACGACATTTCGGGATTTATCCCCGTATTTTTTCCCGCTGAAAACTCCGTTAGCTGAAGAGTAAAGCCTTAAAAGTAAAGTTACGACATTAAACAGGTATGTATTTTTTGAGTTATTTGTTGTTTTTATAAAGCGGCCGATTTCATCTAATAAAAAAACCTGCGAAGGGTGTTCTTCCAGGGTTGTTACGATTGCCGTATCTGAGGCAATGTCTTCTGTTGATGCCATGTCCGGGCATCCGGCAGCCCTGAAGAGGGTTTTCAATGCCGATCTGGGAGTCTCTTTCCCGCACCCCGAAGGGCCGACACATAGGCAATAAATATTTGACCGGATATTCGTTACTGTTTCGTACTTCCTGCCGATCAATGCTCCCACTGCCGTTAATGCCGCTGCCAGCGCAAAAATAGGCTGAGGCCGGATTGACTTCCCGATAATATAATCAAAAATATCCTGAACCAGACCTCCGGGCTTAAAAAACTCTTCCGGCATTTTCTTCAGCTCCGGCTCTGTGTAAGCAGGCGGAATAACCGGCGGCAAGATATCCGGCTCTCTATATGTCGTTTCCCAGCCCGCCCTTTTTGCCATGTGAAAAACTGAGGCAATAGTAATATCCGAAGGCTTAAAAGTCTGCCATTTTGCCGCCTGGTCTTTTGCATTGAATTTTTCTGATTTTTGACTCCATTCATCCCAGAGCCCGCGGGCCGATTCGCAGCCGGTACTTCTTAAAGCCATGCCCACTTTCACCCATGTGTCCCGGTCGTCTGAGTCGATATAGTTAAGAGCTGACCGGATTTCACGGATTTCAGATTCAGGTAGGGTTATCGTCAGAGCGGTTTCCGTTGTTTTCTGTTCTTTTCGGAAATTTTTTATCCAGTCCGGCAAGGGGGCTAATTTGTCATAGAAATTTTCAATCGGGTTGTCATCGAAATTGTCAAGAATCTCATACCCTTCAGAGCCGGGGGCTATTACATATCCGTTGTTTGCTCTAATGTCCGCAGCGATGCTTTTATGAAAAAATCTGACATGAGAAGACAGCTCTGTTTCAGGATCATAATAATAAAAATGTCTACCACCCGAAGGAGTATCGACCGTGAATGTATCAGGCAATGGACCATATTCCTTAATGGCTTTATACAATGAATCAATTGTCCATCCATCTTTCACATCGAAATCGACTACCACTATTCCATTTACCTTGCCAGTGGGGAGCCCAATAAATAAATTATCTTTGAAAAAGAGTTTATTTAATGTTTCGATATCTATTGTCGCGTTTTTGAACCCATGTGGCGTTGCTGGTGCTTTATTTATGTTACATGGGAAAATGCTGATATTTTGAGAGGCATAGTCTTTATATGTAATCATAATGACTTTTCTTCAATTCTATTTAATTTTATCCTGCTGGTTATGTTTTTTTTATTTTTCAATACCGCTTCATTATATGCCATAGCAGCTTCTTCTGGAGTCATAAAATAACCTAAGCAAATTTCCTTCTTTTTGATTGTTAATCTGGCTCTATATTTCCCTGTTTTATTGTGCAAAGTCACTCCTCGGTAGGAATCTTTTATTTTTTTATTTTTCCTTGAATTATCTTCGCCAGATAAATATATTATTTCATCTTCTGGATTGACTCTGTCTAAACCATCATTTAAAAAAGCAAATTCTCCAAAATATTCTTTTGCAGCTATATTGTAAGCTAAGGCTGCGTTGTGTTCATTTGTATAATATCCTAAAATTTTTTCCTTTTTAGAATTTATCCTAATTTTAGCCACAAAATATTTTGATTTATATTTATCGTTAATACACTTATGGACTCCTTTGAATTTTGAAGTCTTGTTGACTCCGATAGAATTGAAGGTATTTTCTCTTTGAGTGCAAACTCTTAAATTTGATTGTCTGTTGTTTAGAGTATTTCTATCTTTGTGGTCTACAACAAATCCGTCGGGACAGTTCGTTAGAAATCTATGAAGCCTTACATCTCTGCCCTCCGACCAAAAGAAACAATAATAATTGCCGCTTTTCACTTCATGCCAGGCATAAATATGAAAATCTTTTATTTTTTCATAATCTTCTGCATCTACTATTGCTCTTTGATTGTAATTAAGCTGAAGCACAACATATTCTGTGGTAGCTTCAATTATCAGGTTACCCTTTTGTCTTTTCCCATAATAACATCCTCGACTTCTAAAAGAATAGTTTATTTAATTCGATTTATAGCCATGCTGTCTTCAGCACTGAGTCAACGAGTGCGCCGACACTTTTCACCTTTTTTTTGTTAATTTCAGATACAAATTTATTTGAGAATACCAGCGTTTTTCTGACCAGAGGGGCTGCTTTGTATTTCCGCGGGTCAATGGTTTTTACTGTTTTCAATAGCGGAAAAACCGTGTCTTCAACCAGTTTCGATTCATTTCCTGTTGATTTTTCTGTAATTTTTTGAGTAATTTCAGGGGACAGCTTCATTGATACTGTTTTATACCCGCCCGTTAACTCTTTTGATTCTCTTTTCATTTTTACACTCCGTTAAGTAATAAACTTTAAATTATCAAGACAGTATTCTCAGGTCAAGACAATTTTTTCAAGCAGATAGAAAAAAACGCAAAAACCGATAATTAAGGCTATAAAGATTATTTTTGCCCTGGCCTTCTGCCTGTTTTCTGCAAACTCTTTATATAAAGAGCGAAAACTGTTATGCAATTTCGGATAGTTTTTCATCGTTGTCGTGCCTCCAAATATTCGATTGCTTTTATTAAAATATTTAGTTGCTTTTCAAATTCAATTATCACCTCTTTATGTCTTTGATGGTAATCGCTTTCCCACGCTGTGGTTTTGCGATATTCGATTAACTCCTTCGCCTCTTTAACGGGGCTTTGCTTTATATAGCCGCAAAGTTTCATTTGTTCCTTTACGTTCGGAATATCGCATGGAGCCACGCAGTCTCTTAAAAATTTGTCGGCCTGATCTTCGGTTTCAAAAATTATTTTTATCATGTCGCTCTCTTTCTCTTTTTTGTTTTCTATCTTTCAGCTCCGCTTCTATTCTCTTTTTGTAGCTATCGTCACTTTCTGCATAGCCTGCGAACTCTCCAGTAGCAAAATCATGTACTGGGTGTTGAAAGTTTTTTGACTTTGTTTGTGAAATTCTTCTATGAAATCCGCAGTTTTCACTTATCATGTCTAAATAACCATTCACATCAAACCTCTCTTTTACATTTATGTAATTTTCTAACCTGAGCCTCGCTCATTTTCGTTGAATCCTGGACGGTTACTGCTTTCCCGCATTTCGAGCATTGAAACTTGTACTCATAAAACCCGCCCCGGTCCCTGAAATTAAATTTTGTATTTTGTAAGGACATCGCAGGCCTTCCATTCCGTAAATTCACCATTCAGCACTTCGCCCACGCCCCGGAGAATAACCCTGATTCCGGTTTTTACAGAGAAGGCTTTCAGCTCTTCAATCTTAAAATCGTTCTGATCGCAGCACATTGTTATCATTTTTTTATCACCTCTTCTTCTTTCGGCTCAATGGCTTCATTTTTGAAACTTGCTAAAAGCTCTTGTAACGCTTTAAACCCTATGATAATCTTGGCGACTTCGCTGCCCCTGACTATTGAATCATTGCCTTCTGATATTGTGAAATTGTCAACTCTGGAAAGCTCTTGTATTATCGCCTCGGCCTCTTCGATTTCCGTGTTTGCAATAAGACTGTTTGCAGCTAATTTTGAAATAAACTCTTTTTCGTCTTTTACTGCTTTTGTAAGTTTGTAAATCTCTTTCGCGTTTTTTTCAGATATTTTCATGTTTTACCTCGTTATATTTTTTACCTTCTTTTAAAATCTCATGCGGCTGGTATGCTGCCGGGCTGAAGCAATAAGTATGCTCCTCCAACTCAACCAATATCCGCCATGTCGCGGTCTGCGGAGTCCCCTCAAAACCTTTAACGATTCCTACGCCGTCCGGGGTGAGTACGGTATCATTAACAGAAACTTTCACAATTTTAACTCTCTTTTAAGTAATTTCAGTAAAGCCAGGCATATCCGTGGCTCATATTTCCGATTTTTTAATACATTCAAAAGCTCCTGCAATTCATGTTTCATAGAAACGGAATCACAAATAATTGCTAATCTCCGGCTGTCAATCTCTCTATTCGGCATCTTTAATCTCCATAGCATCGGATAACCTGAGCAGTTTTAAGAGAGCGTCTGAGCTGCGGGCTTCATACATCCGGCACTTTAATTTCCATAGCCGATTCTGTATTTCCGCCCGCTGCTCTTCATCTTTACATATAATGTTTAACGCTGGCTTTCTCATATCAGTACGGAGTTATAATCCCGGCAAGGAGTAAATCCGATTTACATTCCAGACATACAGTCTGCTCTTTTCCCAGATTCAAAAGCCGTTTTTTTTCTGAGTTATCCAGTAAATCTGAGAACCCGTTATTCCGATCCGTGATAGTCGCCTGACAGAGAGTGCATTTTTTTTTCATTGCTTTTTTCTCCTTTTTGTTTTATTATCGGTTAATCGGTTAAAAATACTTTAATTTCTAATTGCGTATATGCTAAAAAGTACGCATATTTCATGCAGACAATATCTGTTATATGACATGGCTTAACCCTGGCTCGCCTTCCGTGGCTCGCTTAATCATCATAGTTATGGCTTGGATCATTTGATTTAATTTTTTCCTTTAGTGTTGCACTTATTTGTTCCCATAGTTCAGACATGATTTTTATTTCATCTGACCAATATTCGTCATCTTTGAAATATATTCTTCCTTCCCAAACACCTTTCCAACAAAATGAAAAATCAAACAATTTTCTACATGTAATATCTGGTTCATGTTCTTCGTGAATATCACCATCCTGCAATTTTATATAACCCCATTTTTCTGCACTTTCCCCTACTGTTTTATATTTTTGAATTGGATAAACTTCGCCTTTAATCCTGAAACCATAATATTCATCTTGTTCAATATGAACTATGAAGTCTTCATGATCTATGTTATAAAATATCTTTTCCATTTTAATCCTCCCTACGCCCTCAGCGTCCTGCTTCGGGCTATATAAATTTATTCTGCTAATCGCCACGTCATACAACAAAGCGTAAACAAAATGCTAAAAATACTCTGCTCTGTTTTCATATACTTTCTCTACGCACTTCGTTTACGCTTGAATAGTTAGATGAAATACTTGCCTAATATTTCTTTTATATCATCCCGTTTTATTATTAAAAATATACTTGATTCTCCATCACCTGCTATTTCAATTTCGGCAAGCACATCAGCTAACACGGCATTTGAGTTCGCTTCGCACATTGCCGACCTTAACGCATCAAAAACTGCAACTTGTTTAATTATTTCCTGCCTCAAATATGGTTGTCCAACATCATTAACACCTTGTACAGTTATTACACAAGTTCCATCTGGTAGTTTTTCAAAATTTATTTTATCCATAATTTCCTCCTGTTAATGTTGGCAACGTCTCAAATGCCGTAATAGTTATATGACATGGCTTAACTCTGGCTCGCCTTCCGTGGCTCGATGTTATAAAACCGTTTCATGATTTAATTGTTTACTAATTAAAACAGCACTGTGTCCATAATATCCATTATGACAATTATATGCTACAATTTGGAATATACCTTTTGAAGTTTCAAAGTTTACGAACATAGCATCGCCACTATCAAGATATTCAATTTCATCAATTTTCTTATTATTTAAGGCTGAATCAACTAATACAATATTTAATAATTCTGAACCCATGAACTCATCAATAGAATCATTCGTTATTAAATACCCCCAGCTCTCACAACAATCTTGACCATTTGAAATTCCAACTTTAATAGTTTGTTGATCCGTTATTACCTGAAAACCTTCATAGGTAGACCAATCTTTTTCACTTGTCTTAAAAGTAGCTTCTTCAATTCTCAATATCTTTTCCATTTAATCCTCTCTACGCCCTCAGCGTCCTGCTTCGGGCTATATAAAATTTATTCTGCTAATCGCCACGTCATATAACAAAGCGTATCCAACATGACCGCAATAAATCTTTTCTGATTCATCAAACATAATCCCGGTCACGTCGGATCACGCTTGAATAGTTATATGCCATGCCGCTTTATTGCCGCACGTCCTGTGCGGCTTGTATATTAAAAATCAATATGTTTTCAAAATTAACTCTTGCTCTGTTTTCTCCAAATTTCATCCTCGGTGTTTTAATCTCAATATTTTCTTTCAAATAAAACCCGGCACGGGGCAATTCGAATATATACCATGCTACTACGGGCATTATTTTCCCAGACCGTACATGATCCGAAATGTTTATTATTAAAATACCATTATCTTTTATCACTCGCTTAAATTCTTTAAATATTTTTACGTGTTTATCTTGATATTTTTTACCCCATTGCATACGACCCGTATTATTTTCGCTTAACGGTTTACCTAAATAATGTCGGTATGTTATTCTATGCGATTTGTCCTTTGCTTCGAAATGATCTGCCATTCTATTCCCGTATGTCGGAGAAGTACATATCGCATCAATACTTTTATCTTTGAGATAATTCATGTTTTCGGCATCACAAATATGCCACTCATCGACATCGGGATTTACCGCCCATTCCTTTTCTATTTCATTGCATATAATTTTTCCTTGCCAACCATGATTTTTTATTTCTGATATTTTTCCAGTACCGGCAAACGGGTCTAATATTGTTTTAAATCCTTTCAATTTTTCCGCGAAAATAGGAATAAAACTATCAGTATATTTTGCTGGATGTTTCATTATTAAACTCTCCCTGCGCTTCGGTACGTCCTATACCTCCGCTTAATAATATTTTCCGTGACATCGGCACGGCGTACAACAAAGCGTAAACAAAATGCTAAATAAACTTAATCCTTTTTAATATACCCATTCTACGCACTTCGTTTACGCTTGAATAGTTTTTCTAAAAACAAGCCTCATAGCCCCTCTAAATAGCCCTAAAACGGCTCTGACACGGCTTTTCAGCCTCAATATCCGCTGACAAAAGGCTCCTTATGTCAATTTCGGCCTGATATAGCTGAAAATATGCCGTATAACCTCAACGGTCCACCCGTCGAAACAACTTAATATTTTCATACTATCCTATCCCCAAAATGTCTTCATCTTTTTCTCTGCTGTCTTCCATCTCTTTGCAGATATCCTCTGCCCGTTTCCCGATAATATCGAGCTTGCCCACTGAGGCAGCGACTGACTGGATTATGTTCGTGCCCTCGTGCTTGTTCTCAGCCGTGACCATTGCCAGGTCTTTTGCTCTCTGAAAAGTACGAAAATGCAGGTCTTTTAATTCTGATCGCATGACCTTGACCTTCTCAACGATCTTTTCCATGTTATCGATTTCAGCCATCCAGCCCGCTTCAGAAATATCGAATTTAATTTTTTGAGCTTCCAGCTTTTCCGCTTCCTGGATATCTCTCTGCTGATTATTAAATTCAACCGCTTTTTTTATCCTGAGAGATATTTCATCCTGAATCATATCCCTCCGGATATACTGATCTGCATGGTTTTTGATAATGTAATTGTCAATTTTTTGATAGAACCATTTTCGCATCTTTCCTCTCCTTTTTCCTTAACTTTGTCTCCATCTCTGAACACTCCGGGCTGCAATACCGCTGAAAAGAAAGAAACGTATCAAACGGCAGATTGCAGTACCGGTATTCACATAGC
>JADGBB010000042.1 GCA_015231715.1 Candidatus Omnitrophota bacterium | reverse complement strand
AAATAACGGAAATAAAAAGACTCAATTGCCGCAAAAGAGTAGAGGATAAATTTTCGGTTGAAACAATGGTTGATAATTATATAAAAGTGTATGAGAAAATAAGCAGGGGAGGACATTTTAATGATGAAGAATAATATTGTGACCCGTTATAAAGGCAACCCGATCCTCACCAAAGATGATGTGCCGTATCCTGTAGCTACAGTGCATAATGCGGGAGTTGTTAAGTTTAATGATAAATATGTTATGTTGTTTCGATCGCATTTATTGAACGGACGGTCGGTGATAGGAATGGCCGAGAGTAGAGATGGTTATGGTTTTAAAGTTAAGCCTAAACCATTCTTAGTTCCGTCTAGTGATTCTAAATTCGGGGAGTATGAAGAATACGGGGTTGAGGATGTTCGAATCAGTAAAATAGATGATGATTTTTTGCTTACTTACAGCGCTTATTCAAGACATGGTGTCAGAATAGGGCTCGCTAAAACAAAAGATTTTGAAACAGTGGAAAGGATCTCATTAATTACACAATCCGATCTTCGTAATGTTGTTATATTCCCTCAAAAAATAAACGGGCTATATGTCCGGCTGGATAGGCCTCATTCGGAAATTTCAAAATGGTCTATTTGGATCTCATATTCACAGGATCTAGTTTATTGGGGTAATTCCAAAGTGTTAATTAAACCGGAAACATACCATTGGGATGAAATGAAAATAGGACCCGGGGCAACGCCCATCAAAACTGACAAAGGCTGGCTTAATATTTATCACGGCGTTTTTGAGACAATGGCAGGCGCAGTATATCGGCTTGGTGTTGCACTGCATGACTTGAATGACCCTTCGATAATTATCGGAGTTTCAGATCAATGGATACTTCAGCCGAGCGACCCCTGGGAAATAACAGGATATGTATCTAATGTAGTTTTTACATGCGGGGCTGTCCCTGAAGAAGATGGTTCGGTTAAAATTTATTGGGGCGGGGCTGACACTGTTATGTGTGTCGGTGAGGCAAATATAAATGAGCTAGTGGCTCTTTGTATTAATAGTTCTAGAAAACCTTTATGATCGGGAGAAAACAATGTCAACCTATAATGTTAAAAAAATTAATAAGATATTCAGACCGGATCCGAGGCGTGTTATTACAAAAGCACATATCCCTCAGGGAAATGGTCGAATAGAAAAGATCATTAGAAGAGTTTCAAATCTCTCTGATAAAAAGGCAAAACAATTATTTGATAAAGTAATGACCGATTTTTCGAGCAGACATAAAAATTTTTTAAGAACACTTGATGAACGTTACAATGAAATAAAAAAATATATACCTAAAAATGTTCAAATAAGTGACACTAAAAAATTGCTTTTAGGGGCTTATTTTACATTAGAATATTCTGTTCAGGCTGCGGCATTTTTTAACCCTTCCATAGTTGAACACCCTAATCAAAGCGATCTGCCAAAAGGAAGCAAACGGTTTATCCTCAGTTTTCGCTCAGTTGGTGAGGGGCATATATCTTCGATCGAATTCAGAAGAGGCGTAATCAGCAAAAAAAGTGATTTTACTTTCGATGAAGTCAGTCCATACGTTGAAAGAGCAACTACAGTAAGTAATCCTGTTTATGACAAGCATACATTCTTTTTTAAATTGTCTGAGCTTGGAGTCAATAATGAATTTTCAGGAATTATTGCCGGCAAGCTGCAGGAACAATTCTCACTTTCTGATCTAAAGACAGTCTTACGTATATCATCGGATCAAGTCAGCCAACACGCATCTGAAACAATACTGTGGCTGGCTATGTCAAACTATGAACTGCAGTTTAAGCTTGAACAGAAAATATCCGAAAGAATTATTTTTCCTTGTTCACAGAATGACAGTAACGGGATAGAGGATGCGCGTTTTGTCAGATTTATTGATGATGACGGCAGTATAACTTATTACGCGACTTATACAGCTTACAACGGATTTAAGATAATGCCGCAAATATTAGAAACAAAAGACTTTCTTGATTTTAAAATAGTTACTCTCAACGGACAATTTGCAGGCAATAAAGGCATGGCCCTTTTCCCGAGAAAAATAAATGGTAAATACATGATGATATCTCGTTTTGACGGTGAAAATTTATTTCTTATGTCATCGGATAATATTTATTTTTGGCCGAACATAGAGATGCTGAAAGAACCGCAATATGATTGGGAATTCGTTCAAATAGGCAATTGCGGATCGCCTATTGAAACTGAAAAAGGCTGGATAGTATTAACACATGGTGTCGGTGCGATGCGTAAATACTGTATAGGAGCAATACTGCTGGATCTAACGGACCCAAGTAAAGTTATAGGCAGTACGGCAGAACCTATACTTTCACCGACAGAAGAAGAACGTGAAGGATATGTACCAAATGTAGTCTATTCATGCGGGGCAATGATCCATGAAGGAAATCTGATCATCCCTTATGCCATGTCCGACACAAATTCAGGAATAGCAACCGTGCCTGTGGATGAGTTATTAAATAGTATGATGAAAACAAAGAAATAAGAGGAGCAATAAATTGGATAGACACAAAATAAAAAATATCGGAAAGATAGTTGTTATAGGTAATTATCTCCCGCGTAAATGCGGTATTGCTACTTTTACAACAGACTTAAGTTTGGCTTTATCTAAAGAACTTAAAGTCGAACAGGATCTAATAAATATTGCGATGGACGATATCCCAAAAGGCCATGATTATCCGTCTCCGGTTAAATTCAGGGTCAGGCAAAACGTTCAATCCGATTATTTTTGGGCAGCGGATTATGTTAATGCCAATCAGTATGAAGCGGCCATTTTGCAGCACGAGTACGGTATCTTTGGCGGTGATGATGGGTCTTATATTTTGGACATGATAAAGTCCCTGAAGATGCCTGTTATTACAAATTTGCATACAGTACTAGAAAACCCCACAGACGGACAAAGAAAAGTAATGAACGGCCTGGCGAAATATTCTGATCGTCTGCTTATAATGAGTAAAAAAGCTTTTGAAATTTTAACCCGGGTTTATGGCATAGATAGAGAAATGATATGTTTTGTTCCTCATGGAATACCGGATGCTCCTTTTGAAAAACATGGATTATATAATAAACAGTTTGCGCTGGAAAATAGAGATATTATTCTTACGTTTGGGCTTTTAGGCCCCGGTAAAGGTATTGAGAACATGATCGAGGCACTTCCGGCAATTGTAAAAGACCATCCGAATGTATCATATTTGATCTTAGGAAAAACCCATCCTCATGTTTTGGATGAATCTGGTGACTCCTATCGCCATGGTTTACAGCAGTTGATAAATAAATTAAAAATGCAAAAGCATGTAGTTTTTCATAATCATTTTGTTGAATTGGCTACGCTTGTAAAATATATTCAAACTTCAAAGATATATGCGATCCCATATTTAAACAAAGAACGCATAACATCAGGAACACTTGCTTATGCTTTAGGAGTCGGCGCGGCTGTTGTTTCGACTCCGTTCTGGCATGCTGAAGAGCTATTGGCTGACGGACGCGGATGTCTTGTTCCGTTCAATGATCCAACGGAAATGTCAAATGCCATCAATGAGCTATTGTCTAATGATAGAAAACGTGAATCAATGCGAGCTAAGGCATATAAATACGGCCGAAGCATGATATGGAAAGAGGTTGCCCGCCAGCATTTTGATATAATTTCCGAAATAAACGAACGAAAATCTTTGGATAATATGGAGGATGTTGTTTGGGAATATCATAAAATATTTAATGAACTGCCGGAGATCAATTTATCTCACGTGAGAACTCTGACGGACAGCACCGGCATAATTCAACATGCCAAATATACAACGCCAAATCTTCATCATGGTTATTGTGTCGATGATAATGCCCGGGCACTGATCTCAACTGTAATGTATTATTCATTACGTAAAGATAAGGATGTACTGCCGTTGCTGCAAACATATTTGGCGTTTTTGTATTATGCGTTTAAAGAAGAGACAGGCAAGTTCCGTAATTTTATGACTTATGATCGTCGTTGGCTTGAAGAGATCGGCAGTGAAGATTCACATGCCCGTTCTCTTTGGAGTTTGGGAGTTACGGTTAAAGAAGCGCCGAATGATTCAATTCGTAACATTGCTATGCTTTTATTTAAAGAGGGGCTTCCCGTTATGGCCCCGGTTACTTCTCCAAGGGCATGGGCTTTTGCGATACTAGGTTTGCAGGCATATCTGAGCGTTTACGGAGGGGATACCGATGCATGTAATATGAGAAATATTTTGGCGGATAAAATATATACGTTATTTAAAAATAATGCTACGGACGAGTGGCCTTGGTGCGAAGAGAAGGTAACATATGCAAATGCTGTTTTACCGCACGCGTTAATTATCGCAGGTGAAAGGGTTCCTAATAAAGATATGTATGAAATGGGCATAAAATCCCTAAAATGGCTGCTTCAAATTCAAACAGCACCGGAGGGACATTTGTCATTAATAGGCAATAACGGCTGGCTTGACAAACAAGGTAATCATTCTAAATTTGGGCAGCAGCCTATAGAAGCTATGAGCCTGATCAATTCGTGCTTAGATGTTTACAGCAGAACAGGTGAAAAATTCTGGCTTCATGAAAGCGAAAGATGTCTATCGTGGTTCATGGGGCAGAACGACCTTCAAACACCGGTATATGACTATAAAACCGGCGGCTGCGGTGATGGGATAGAAAGTTATGGAGTCAGCGCGAATCAAGGCGCGGAATCCTCCTTAGCTTGGCTGATCTCATTGATCAAAATGTACACGGTAGTAGGCATACAGTAGGAAAAAAAATTAAATAAATAAACCTTTACATTTATAATCACTAAACATAAAATATCAGCTAAAAATAATGTTAAAAAACATTAATAACTTTATAGGAGGAAAAAATGAGTAAATGGATTTTTATTGTAGTTTGTTGTGTGATCCTAGCAGGATGTGCAACTACTAGAAGACCTGATAGTCAAGAAGAGCTGAGCCTGCAGGGGCGTATTGAATTGCTGGAAAAGGATATGGAGGAAAAAGAAAGTGAAATAGGAAGTATTAAAAATGAATTAAGACAAGTCAAAGATGCACGAGATAGTTCTTTTGGGCGGATGGAGTCTTCTCCCTCGTCTGTTAGTAGATCAGTTGACTCCGGGTCTAAAACAGTAAATAGCGAAAAAAAAGGAACTATAAGGGTTGATGGAGTTACAGTAACCAAAGTTCAAACGGCCTTAAAAAATGCCGGTTTTTATCAGGGTGCAGTAGATGGAAAACTCGGACCAAAAACTATGGAAGCAATTAAAGAATTTCAGAAAAGTAGCAATTTGACAGTTGACGGTGTTGTAGGATCAGGAACATGGTCAAAATTAAAGAGTAATTTATAATTTAAAGATTAATTTATAATAAAAAGAGGTTGTGATCTATTGTATCACAACCTCTTTTTATTTGTAATAGTTCAGTAGTGCAAAGTATTTTTCCGCATCCGTCATTACCAGTAGCCCGAAGGGCGACGAAGTAATCCCTATAAAATGTTGTATAATTTTTGCAAAATAAAAATCATATGATATACTCCAAACGAATTTAACATAGGAGTTTATTTTTGAGCGGCTGCAAAGATTGTTCTGAATTCGAAAAACAACTTAAACTACAACAAGGAGAGATCGCCCTTCTCAAATTCGAGCTTGATCCAATGTTCAATGATCTATATCTAAATATTATTTAAGAGATTGCTTCCTCGCGCTTTCGGAGCTTTTCGCATGACGTCACTTTGCATTACTGAACTATTACAGTATCGTGATAAATTGTAAAATTTAAGCACTGTTAATGCATTAAATAGTTGAAAATAATTAGTTTTTTTCGTATAATGATAAAAGTCAAACAAAAAAATTCCAGTTTTTATGTGTAAATAAAATATAAGGAGTTAAAATGAAAAATAAAATTCCGAAAGCGTACACGCTGTTATTTACGATTTTATTTTCTTTGCTTCAAGTATCCCACAGTTTTGGATATGAAAATTTGGCTCCACCTGTGACGTATGCGGTTGATAATTCCGGTAATGCTACTCAGCTTGAAATAGGTAGTATTATAAATTCTAATGCTATTGGAAAAGGACAAAAACTATTAGACTTTTTAAATGGCAAATTACCGCCTAAAATAAGCCTGAAAAATAAACTCGCTGAAGGGGTATTGGATAAACTTAACGAAGCAATAGAGCAAGCTTTACTTATTGACGCGCAAAATTCTTCTTTAGTTCCGGCAGAATATAAGGAAATAACCGAGAATGCTCGCAAGGGTCTCGTTGAATTTCAGGACAATTTGAAAACTATGCTTCATCTGTATGAAGGGGTTAAACAGGTAGTATGGAAAGAAAATTTTTTATTAGGATTTTCTCAAAGAAAATTAAACAAAAAACTTAAAAAAATAGGGCTTTCGGTAGAGCTTATAAATATACTGTATCGGAAATCCCCTTTGAGGTTAGCACAATATATTCATCATGAATGTTTTAGCGAAGAGCAACTTGCGAAAAATATTATGAGGAATTTAAAAAGTGATGATGAGAAGGAAGAGAATTATTACGGTGCACATCGTGACGTGATCGATCTGATACAGACAAAGATTTACGGCGTTGATGAAGTTAAAGCTTTAAAAAATGATCTGCGGTCTTTTATTGAACCGGCTATTTTGGTTTTGAATTGCGGAAGTTCTTCTGTTAAGTATACACTTTACAATGTGCGTACGGGTGAAGTAATGAAGGATCGAACACTTGATCAAATAGGCGATAATATTAAGGATAAGGTAAATACCCATGCAGAAGCTATTGAAAAAATTTTAAGCGAAATAGATTGTGTTCCGGTAGCAGTAGGTCATAGATTTGTTCATGGGGCTGATATATATGATAAATCAGTCCTCATTGATGATGATGTGATGGCGAATCTAAAAATGCTTTCTTCCGAAAATTTTTCAGATAAAAATAATAAAAATTACGCGCCGCTGCATAATCCTAAGAATTTTTTGGGGATACAGCGGATAGAAGAATTATTACCGGGTGTTCCTAATGTAGCGGTTTTTGATACGGCGTTTCATTTAGGCATGCCGGAAATAGCTACTACTTACAGCCTTCCCGGAGAATATGGAAAAAAGTATAGAAAGTATGGGTTCCACGGAACGAGTCACAGGTATGTATATGGTAAAGCGACCGAGGAACTAAAAAACAATAAAAAGAGTGCGTATTATATCAACACGGCAAAAAAAATTGACAAGAGAACAGGTAAACTTAAGTTCGCCAAAGAACCGAATATAATAACGGTCCATCTGGGGAACGGTGCAAGTATCGCCGCTATCAGAAATGGTCAGGTAATTGACACAAGTATGGGATTTACACCGCTTTCGGGCCTTATTATGGGAACGCGCACCGGTGATATAGATGCGGGCGTTGTATTGGATATGATAGCGGGAATTGGTAATGACAGAGATTTTGTCGATCTTGTAATAAAAAAATATTTAGACAAAGGCGGGAATGATGATAGTGCAAAGAAGCGTATAAAAAATATCCTTTTTGCAAAAAATGATCTTACCGGAGAACTAAAATTAAACGCTATAAAAGAGCTTCTTGGTGATGCTGAAGGTATTGGACTTCTTGTTTCGGTGTTAGATGATATACGAAAAGAAGTTGAGTCTATCGCATCATTTACTGTTGCCAGCGCTACTAAAAAAGAGAGCGACATCCTTAATAAACAAAGCGGCATGATGGGCATATCCGATCTTACTAAGGATTGCAGGGATTTGGAAAAAGCGGCGAAAGAGGGGAATGCTAAAGCTAGGCTGGCATTAGACGCTTTTAAATATCGGGTCAAAAAATACATATATGAATATTATGGAAGATTATGTGAAGGCGATCAACAAGTTGACGCTATAATATTCACCGGAGGAATAGGATCTGGTAAAGGTACAGCCGATGAACTGGTTAAAGAAATAAAGAAATGGATAATATCTGATAAAAAAGCAAGGTTGACTACTGATGTGAAAAAGGCTGTAATGTCTCAGAAAAAAAACTGGATGCCTTTGGTAGACAAAATGAAAACTGATGAAGAAGTTGTTATAATGAGGGATACATTGGAACTTTCAAATCATATAATTTTTGGCCAACCGGATAAAGCCGCAAAAAAAGCGAAAGTTAATGAAGTTAAAGATCTTGAAAGTTTCAGAAAAAAAGTACAAGTTCAGGAATCACAGTTCAGATCTCATTTGGAAGCTGAACTTAAAAATGGCAAAGAAATAGTTTTTGGTTTTGATAATACTTTAGGTTTAGGAGTCAATCCCGGGATGACACATATTTGGAAAACCGTCAGAGATCTTGCCGATATGAAAAATGCTGACGGCGACCTTATATATCCCAA
Organism: Candidatus Omnitrophota bacterium; assembly: GCA_015231715.1. The sequence goes on along the minus strand of JADGBB010000042.1, from coordinate 1,257 downwards.
TTTGAGAATTATCGGCGGGGATGGATCACTGGATGCTGGGCAGAGAGGAGGACTTTTAGCTAAAGCTATATTTCAAACCACGGAAGAAGGAGTAAAACCGGAAAATATTTTTCTTGTCGTAAAAGACTCAAATCTAGTTAATAGTGATTACAATAAACTGTTGGGCCAGTCCTGGGTAGTGGGAATAGACGACAAGGAAACAACTTATCTGCCGGTACTGGAAGCATTCAATGTAATGTTGATGGCTTCGAGTGAAGTGGAAGAAGACAGCATATTGAAAGTTTTAGAAAATATCACGGATAAAATTATAACGGTTGAGGATCTACGGATTTTTATAAAAGAAAGACTTTTATACATTACCCCGAAAGCAAAAGCATATAATGCCCAGGATCTGGTAGATAAAAACATTATAGTAAAAGAAGTATATACTAAGGCGTAGTCTTCTAAACTGTAAAAATGGATATATTTATTAAAATTAGATCAAAAATATTTAGAGTTATTGTTTTTTTTGATCTGTTTGGTTGTTTTTAATAAAGCCGGGATATGCAATAGTTGTGCTGAATCGCTAGACCTGCTAAGCATAATCAAGATGGCATCAAAACTAATGCTATTAAAGGGCTTCGTGAGTTTCTTGGCGATAAATATGTTTATACGGGTGTCTTTAATGACACGTCGGTCAGGGTGCTTTTCTCCGACTGTTAATAATAAAGAAGCTTTTGAAAAGTTCGCCAGACTTTTCATTCTAACCATCCCGAAAGCAGAAGAAGTTCCCATCGATCGAATGAAAGAAACCCAAGAGATCCTTTTATCACTACTAAAAATGGCATAATAATTAGTGTTAAGTCTATACTTTAAGAACAATAGATGTTAAGGTGTAGATAATGCTCTGATAATTCACACGAGCACACGAAATATGAAAAAAATAATTTTATTAGCGATAATCATTTTAGTCGGTATTCTTCTCTTGGGTCTGATTTATTATTCTGCATTTACGAATAAGGGATCTGATTTTGTCGTGCGATTGATTATGCGGGATTATGTTGAGACTTCGTCAGTCAATATTGACAAAACAAGCGGGGCTCTTTTAGGAACTTTAGTTTATGAGAATATGGAATTTCATGATCTAAAATGGCTGCCTGCGGGGAATTTAGTTAAGATACAAAGACTTGAGGTTTCAGTTGAGTCATTTTCTTTGCAGGGGGTAAGAATAAAAATAACTAACGGAAGGTTAAATTTTTCTAATACTGAGACAGTGCT
>JADGBB010000041.1 GCA_015231715.1 Candidatus Omnitrophota bacterium | reverse complement strand
TTAGCTATAGCTTTTATTGCGTTTTCTATAGGCGGATCAATTGTTTTCCAGGAAATAAAAAAACTCGGTAAGGGCATTATTTATATAACACTATTTGAAGCTGAAGTTACTTTTTTAGTTATCTCGGCGGGTCTTCTTATTTTGCTTCCGTTTATTATGCCGGGTAACCATTCAGCTTGGGCACTTACATTTATTCCTTTAAGCCTTTTGCTGGGCTGTTTGGGGGCTCCTACTGATCCTTCTGTAGCGCTTGCCATTGATCATGAATATAAGGCTAAAGGAGAAGTTTCTTCAACGATACTCAATGTAGCGGCTTTTGATGATGTGCTAGGCATCATTAATTACAGCGTAGCGTTTGTTATTGCTAAAACTATTATTTCACAAACATCATTCAATTTTTCGTCGGCATTTATAACCCCGATCTTTATAATAATCGGTTCTGTCTTATTAGGTACTGTCCTTGCTCTTATCTTTAATTTTATTACAACGCGTATTGTTCAGGAATCTGAAGGTGTATTTTTTGTTTTGATCCTAAGCTTTCTTACCTTTTGCTGGGGACTTGCGACTTTAGTTCATGCCGAGCAAATACTTTCTATTATGATCATGGGCATAATTATAGCTAATTACAATAAAAAACCCGAAAAAATATTTTATATGCTGGAACGATATTCCGAAGAATTAATATTTCTGATATTTTTTACTTTAAGCGCTATGCATTTAGATTTTAACATTAAGCCTATCGCATTAGTCGTACTTGTACTTTTCATTATACTCAGGATAATGGGCAAATTTGCAGGTACTGCAATAGGCGCGAACATTGCCGATTCTTCACCTTCAATAAAAAAATACACAGCCTCAGGTCTCATCCCTTTTGGAGGTATAGTTGTAGGACTAGCATTAATGATGCAGCAAGACCCGGCTTTCAGCCATATCTCATCATTTTTTGTCAGCACGATCATAGGTGCGACAATAATTAACGAGTTTTTAGGTCCCATCTTTCTAAAAAAAGCCCTTAAGAACGCAGGCGAAATCCGGGATTAAGTTTTTTTAAGTATTTTGTGTCGGATTTGATCAGTAAATAATTTAGTGTATACTTTACAATACTGTTAATATTGTCAAATAGCTCTCGGAGGCTGTTATGTTAGATTCTGATAATGAAAGACCTGTATCAGAAATTATGTCTAGATATGTACTTACAATCGATCAAAGCTCTACCGTACAGGAGGCTGTATACGAAATGAATGTCCTGAATGTCGGTTCGATTTTGATAGTCGGCCCGCACAAACAACTATTAGGCATTTTTTCTGAACGCGATCTATTGGTTAGAGTAGTCGGCAAAGACAAAGACCCGAAAAAAACAATAATTTCTGATGTTATGACACGAAATATAAAAACCGTGAACATGCATGACAGCATAAACAAAGTTTTTGCTTCTTTGTTCATGTCAAATTTCAGGCATTTTCCTGTTGTAGATAATTCAGGCAACCTAGCCGGAATAGTATCTGTAAAAGATTTTAAAAATAAAACTTAAAGGATACTGCTATGAAAAAACAGACTAAAGACGCCTCATCTAAAAAATATGATACTTTTGTTAAAGATGAAGCGACTATAAATGATCTTTATATCACTAATATAAACACTAAAAAAATTGATTTTGAAAAGGAATCAGCTAACGCTGACCGTTTGAAAAGATTATTAAATAAAAAACCTAAACCTATTAAAAGCGCTGAACCCAGGATTGAACCTCAAAAAATAAAAACCGTAAAAGGAATTGAGGCAAAGAACATTCCCCCGAAAAAAAAGCTGTCTAGAGGGGGCTTATTTTTCCGTTTAGGACAAATAGTTAAAAATGTCGTTTCCTCTTTTAAGGGATAAAATGAAAAATATCGATCAACAAAAAACTAAACAATATAAAGGCCTTGATGTCGGCACAATGAATCTTATCGGAGCTTCTGATTCTGAGGGGAATAATATTAAAGTAAAAACTATGCGTCACGTGTTTTTAGAAGTCAGCGAATCTCTTTTTATGAAAAATACGTTCAAGAAACAACATGTTAAATACGTTGAAATTAACGGTAAAATATACCTGCTCGGTGATTCTGCTTTCACTATAGCTAAACAAATGAACACTACAGTGCATCGTCCAATGCAGGCAGGCATATTAAATAATGCCGAAACTGTTTCTGAGGTATTACTTAATATCATGATAGAATCGCTCATCGGCAGAGCTAAAAATAAAGAAGATATTTGCTGTTACTCTATTCCCTCTGACCCTATTGACGCTGATTTTAATGTTCTTTATCATAAAGGCATTATTGCTCAGATACTTGAATTCCTAGGATATACTCCTATCCCTCTAAAAGAAGGACTAGCCGTTGTTTTTAGCGAGTTAGCTGACAAAGATTTTACCGGGCTTGGTTTTTCTTTTGGCGGAGGAATGATAAATGTTTGTTTTGCACATGAAGGCAAATCTGTCCTGGATTTTTCATCTATTAGAGGCGGCGATTGGATAGATCGAAACGTTGCTTTAAATCTTGGGTTCCAGCAAAGCATGATCACCGGGAAAAAAGAAACAACAACAAATATCCATAATCCGCACTCAAGCATAGACCGGGCTTTTCGCATATATTTTTCTGACGTTTTTCAGTATATTTTTAAATTGATAGAAAAAGAGTCCAGAGATAAAATAAAGGACAGGTCTTTGTTTAGTAAGGGCATAGACATAGCCTGCTCAGGTGGATCAATTCTTATTCCGGGTTTTCTTGAATTATTCAAGAAGGAAATTTCTAAGGCTTCACTGCCTTTTACTGTTAACGATATCCGTCTTGTTAAGGCGCCTTTAGAAACAACTGCGAAAGGCTGCTATATGGCGGCTACAATAAATTAAATCATTTAATTAAAAAGGATAAACTAATTATGGCTAAAAAAACCGGCAAAACACCCAAAGCTAAACCAACAAAGATTCAACACGGCAAAGGTCTTTATATCGGAAGCTCAAATCTAGTATGTAAAAGCACAAACGATCTGGGTGAAGTAATAATAAATAAAGAACGAAATTCTTTTCTCCGCATAAGAGATGATGCAAACACTTTAGAGCTGATAAATTCTATGCATATGAAATATTATCAATGCGACAATAAAACTTTTTTAGTCGGAGAATCCGCTTTTAAGCTGGCTAATATTTTTGAACGTTCAGCACAAAAGTCAATGCAGATAGGCGTTTTTAATCCTTTAGAAAAAGATTCCATAGCTATATTAAAGATCATCCTTATGGAAGTCGTAGGTAAACCATCGGTTAAAGATGAAATTTGCTGTTTTTCCGTTCCGTCAAGTCCTTTTGACGCTTGTATAGATCTGGTATATTATCAAGGCATAATTGAGCGTATCTTAAGAGAGCTCGGATACACGCCCATGCCGCTGAGCGAAGGATTTGCTGTTATTCTTTCCGAGCTGGAAAATTCGTCATATACTGGTCTTGCTATTTCATGCAGCGGAGGAATGTCAAATATATGTGCCGCTTTCAGAACCATTAATATGCTTTCTTTTTCGATAACGATGGGCGGTGACTGGATAGACGAAAATGCCGCAAGAACATTGAATATGCCGATAAACAAGATCACAGAGATCAAGGAAAGCGGAATGAGCCTTCTAAAACCCAAAACCCGCGATGAAGAAGCCATTGTCATCTACTACAAACATTATATTAATTATCTTATGGAAAAGATAACTCAGGTATTCAGCGTAAACAATAAAGCGCCTCAATTCGAAGAACCTATAAATATAATTTTCGCGGGCAGCCCAGTTTTAATTGATGGTTTTTTAGAAGTTGTAAAACAGAATATGGAAATACTGAAATTTGATTTCGATGTCAATTCTATAACTCTGGCTGAAAATCCTTCAACATCGGTAGCTAACGGCTGCTATCTAAATGCCGTTAACCTTTCATCATGATAAACTTATGTGTTCGGTAAGTGTTTATAAACTTAGTTCGAGTATTTTGCGGGCTAACTCAGGATCTACTTTCTTCTTTTCTCCCAGGCTTACCATCCCGTGTTCTTTAAGTTTATCGATAAGGACAGGTATGGATCCTTGTGTGATACCGTAATCACTTAGTTTAGTGGGGATGCCGATAGAATTAAAAAAATTAATTGTTTTTTCAATAGCCTCGTCGATCTTTTTATTGTCATTTTTTTCTGTTATTCCCCATACCCTCTGGGCATATTGTAACAATTTTTCTTTTTTATCCTCTTTTAATATTTTAAGCATAGCGGGCATTACTACGGCTAATGTTCTGCCGTGATCAACGCCGTGAAGAGCCGTGATCTCATGGCCTATCATATGTGTTGCCCAGTCCTGCGGCACTCCGGCACCTATGAGGCCGTTAAGCGCAAGTGTCGCACACCACATAATATTCGCTCGCACGTCATAATTCATCGGATCCTTTAAAGCTTTTGGGCCCTCTTCTATCAAGGTTAACAGCAGACCTTCGGCAAAACGATCCTGCACCTTAGCATCTACAGGATACGTAAGATACTGTTCTGTTATATGAACGAACGCATCAGCAATACCGTTACTTATTTGTTTAGGCGGCAAACTATATGTAGTTTCAGGATCAAGAACAGAAAACACAGGATATACTAGCGGATGAATAAAAAACAGTTTAGCCCCGAGTGCTTTATTAGTTATAACAGACCCGGCGTTCATTTCTGACCCGGTAGCCGGTAAAGTCAAAACCGATCCGAACGGCATGGCCTCTTTTATGTTAGCGCCAAAACTTGTAAGTATTTCCCACGCGTCCCCTTTATAAGGTACAGCTGCTGCAATAAACTTAGTTCCATCAATAACAGACCCTCCTCCGACCGCGAGAATAAAATCAACTTTACTTGCCCTGATCTTTTCAACGCATTTCATTAATGTTTCATAACAAGGATTCGGCTCAATGCCGCCGAATTCTGATATCTCATACCCTTTAAGATTTTTTTTAACTTTATCCAAAACCCCGTTAGCTATGACACTTCCGCCGCCGTAGGTAATAAGAACTTTTGTGCCGAAAGGTATTTCGTTCTTTATTTCTTCGATCTTGTTTTTACCGAACAATATTTTTGTCGGATTATGAAAATTGAAATTTAACATTATTTCTCCTCACGGAATATGCCTTTATTCGTAATGACTCCACATGCTTAGAATTTTTACGGTCTTGTGACTTTTCAAAACTTGATATACTATTCGATGTTTAATGTTCACTCGCCTTGAAAATGCCCCATCTAGGTCCCCTACTAATTTTTCATATGGCGGTATTTGCTGAAAAGGATTTACTGATATTATGCTAAGAATGATCTCTGCTTTGCCACGCAAGCCTGATGCGGATAATTTTTTTGCATCTTTTTGAGCCTGCTTGGTATAAACTATTTTCCATTTTACCATGTTAGTTTTTTGCTGCATTTGCTCGCGGGCGTTTTCAATCCGTTACGGATAGATTCCCTCATGCCGGGAATTGATAACAGATATAACGTTTCATTTATAGCCCGCCAATCATCTTCACTGATAAGCACGGCATCATTTCTTTTTCCTTTGATCTGAACAGGCTCGTGTGATCTCGCAACGCTATCAAGCAATTTGTATAAGTTGACCCGTGCTTCACTGGCCGTTAAACTAGTCATATAAACCCCCTACATTAACAAGCGTACCACATTACGTACGCTTTGTCAAGGATGTCATTTCTTTACCGGCAGATCTCCTAAGATTATCTGAGGCGATATGCCGTGTTCTGTCAGAACTACTTTTGCATTGTCTTTAAGCGATGCTTCAGTTACTTCAAGTCTTTTTAGTTCCTGCGCGTTGCCGACAAAATATTTTTCGGCAGCTTCATTGACTAGCTGTATCGCTTGAGCTCTGCCTTCGGCTACTCGTATTGCCGCTTCTCTCTGCCCTTCGGCTAATTGTATCGAGGCTAACTTATCCTGTTCTGCCGCTTCAAACCGTCCTGTTGCCATCAGCTTCATTGACCGTCTTTCCTGTTCGGCTGTTTTTTGTTTGTGCATAGCTCTTTTGATATCTTCCGGCGGATCGATCAATCGTATTTCCACTTTACAAACTTTTAATCCCCAATCAATAACCATTTTATCCAGAACATTCTGCAAGTTTGATGATATTCTTTCACGCGCCGTCAAGCTATCATCTAATGTCAGCTGTCCGAATTCCTGTCTTAAATTGGTTTTAGCCAGCTGAAGAACAGCAACTTTCCAGTTATCAATATTATAAAAAGTTTTTTGTATATCTTTTGAATCCATTCCGGGCCTGACCCATATCAGACCGTCAACCTGGATCTCAACATTATCTTTTGTTATAACAGGCTGAGGCTCAATATCCATAGTATGTTCACGCACATCGCGCACTCTCGTCATGTTAAGTACAGGCCATTGAAAATGTAGTCCCGGGTCGGCAGGATGTTTGTATTTACCTAGAAATTCGACTATCCCTCTTTCATATTGTTTTATAACATAGATCGGACCGACTATAATTCTCATGTTGTCCTCCTTTTTGCGCTAATGCTCTGTGAACTTCTATTCATATTCGCAAAGGTAAGCCGAATCCTGCTCGACCTTTACTTTAAATGTCGTTTGAGCCGGGATCTCAAAAGATGAGTCTTGTCCGAATTCTTCCCAATCGTTTTCCTCTGGGAAATAAACGTTAAGGGTTCCCGTGATAACTTTCATTGTTTCTTTTGTTCCGGTTGTAAATTCATATTCACCCGGCGCCATAACGCCGACCGTCTTTTTTCCTTCTGTTGAATTTACCGTCAAAGATTTTACTTTTCCTTCAAAATATTCATTAACTTCTACCACAATATTCTCCTTTTATTTTTTAAAACTAATAAATTTTGTTTACATATCTTCTTATTTTATCAGGCACCCTATACTTGTCAATTAAATTGAATTTAACCAAAAACAAATTAAGCAAAAATAATATTTACAAAATATTATTTTGACCTCAATATTCTTGTGGTATAATCTTGGCTATGAATAATCAATTAGAATTAACTAGCCCTGCTATTTTCATCGGCAAACAAGGTAACGGAGTTATAAGCTTTGGATCAGGGCAGCCTGATCTGCCTCCGCCGAAAGAAGCAATTGAGGGTATTAATATACGTAAAGATCTTAGATATGGTCTTATTCAGGGCTGTGTTCAGCTTCGTGAAGCTTTAGCAAAAGAATATCCCAACTCAACTGCGGATAATTTTGTAATAACTAACGGCGCATCAGAAGCATTAGACCTTATATTCCGCGCATGGGGTAAAGGTAAAGTTCTTCTTGCCAGGCCTTATTATTATTCATATCCTCCTTTAATTGAACTTGCCGGAATGGAACCCGTATATACAGATCTTGTTGACGGCAGAATTGATATTGATGATTTCAAGAAAAAGATCAAAGGCTGTAAGGCAGTTCTGATAAATTCTCCGTCAAATCCTACAGGATGCGTGGAATCGATTGAAACACTAAAAGAGATCGAAAAAATAACGGCGGAACTGGGAGTATATGTTGTTTCCGATGAAGTCTACAAAGATCTAATTTATGAACGAGAAAATTATCATATTAAAGGCAATCATGTTATTACTGTAAATTCTTTTTCTAAAACATATGCTATGTGCGGCGTTCGCGTGGGATATCTTTGGAGTTCAGATCAGAAAATAGCTGACGATGTTATAGGCCTAAAAACACATACATCCATGAACACTAATCTTGTAGGTCAGGACATGGCTCTTTGTGCTATGGATGCTCCTAAAGAATATGTCATTGAACAGAAAAAAATATGGCAGAGCCGACGAGATCTTATCTACAAAGGTTTTTGTGATCTTGGTTTTGATCTATGGAAACCTGAAGGAGCTTTTTATATCCTTCCAAAATGTAAAAATGCCCCTGAGTTCCTTAAAACCCTTTACTACGACTACAAAGTTATAACTTATCTAGGTGAATGGTTCGGCGCTCCCGACCATATAAGACTAAGCTACGCGCTCGATGTTAAAGATATCGAAGAAGGCTTATCCCGCATTAAAGACGCAATGAAAAAGATAAATGTATTTTAGTTGTTTTTTTGTAAATCTTCCGGAATCAAGAATTTTCTAGCAGATACATAAATGTAATAGCCTGGGGATTTGCTAAGATGGATCTATTGTAATAGTCTGGCATGAAGGTTCCAGTGCAAGAGCATTAGTTTTCATAATCAAACTTATTGTTTTAAAGAATATTCTCTGCATCCTCCACAAACGCTTGGTTTTTTGAGAGAATGTCTTTGGGTTCAAATACAACTGCATCAGATCATTCAGCGGCCGGGTTATCTCGCCCGACAGTTGACGCAAAAGATCTCCATCGAAGTCTCCCATTCCCACATCCCGCATGGTTAACACAAAGCAATCAATAAACGAATCCAACAATTTTTGACACTCATCTTCGCTAAAATTCATTTGTGCTGGCTGAAGATGTGTTGCGTTCATAAAGTTTGAGTTTTTGCTAAGTCTGTCGATAAATTTTCTTGAAAGTACTTCTTGCTCTTCGGACGGCAAATCCTCTATCTTTGATATCAGTCGAGTAATTACGGGATGTTTAGACTGAGCAATACTAATCTCGTTCATTTCGCTTATAGCAAAAGATAATCCGCTAACATCAAGTATCCCTTTCACATCACGCAGAATAGATGATCGCGGATCTTCGATCACTTTTACCCCATCAAAGTTAGCTGTAACTTTATTGGCGGCTGTCCCTACTTTTGTCGAGATCTTTTTTGAAGCCTTTCCCAAAATAAATGCAGCTTCCGAATACCACGTACCGGGCTTATGATTTTTTTTTATTTCCTCTATACCCTCATTTTTATCTATCACTTTCTCTTTCTCCTTTTTCATGTAATTTACATTATTGTCATTGTGCACAAGATAACATTAGGGCGAAATTAAATAAGACCTCTGCGGCAACACGAAAATATATGCAAGCCCTTTAACTAAGCGCTTGGTTTTGGAACTCAATTGGCTTTCTCAATGCAATTTAAAAAAACCTCTCTACAGCACATCCCTAAAGGGTTTTCTTTTGCACATTGCCCTGTTCTGTCTTTATTCGTATATTTTTGAACATCCGCTATTGTCTTATGTCCCTTAGAAACAGCATCTTCGATTTCTCCGCGGGTCAAATTTGAGCAGTAACAAATAGGAACTTTTTCTCCATCATCCTTGTAAAAGAGTTTTAGTTTAACATCATCCAAAGTATAAACTTGCTTATTGTTAAAATAACTGACATCACATTCTTTTTTAACACAAGCATAAAAAGATCCTTCATTTAAAAGGTCAATTTTAACAAGGTTTTTGACAACTGCCGAAGGCACAAGCATGCCGACCCCGGAACATTTTGGACATAAATATACGATGCTCATTTTATTCCTCAACAATTTCTATTAATGAAAGCTTGTGCACTTTAAAATAATGCTTCTCTCACTCACTACTTTTTGAAATTTAGCCATTCAATGGCTTTCTCCACAGAAGGCACCTCAACTAGTTCAAGTCCGAAAGGCCCTGCTTTTGACGAATATTGACTTACTGTAAGATTTGTAAGCGCGCTTTGTTGAGAATTTATCGTTATAAAATATTTTACCCCAATTTTTTTAAATGCGGGGAAAATATCACTTCCAATAAACTCATGTATTTCTTGGGTGAAAACACCTTTTGCCTGACTTGAATCAACTATCCAGGCAATTACATCTCGTTCTTTTGCGAATTGTAC
>JADGBB010000040.1 GCA_015231715.1 Candidatus Omnitrophota bacterium | reverse complement strand
TACAGGATATCCGCTCCAATAATAAAATTCATGAGCACAGGCGGAATTGAAAAGTACGATGCCGCAAAGCTCCTTGTCGATGACAGGCTTAAAACATATGATCTCGATCTTGAAAATGTTAGAATTGCCGGAATGATACCGCGGTTCGCGAAACCTTATATTTTTCTTTTGGGGGCATTATTAGTGTATTTATTTTTAACTAAAAAATTATTACCTGTGATAAGAAAATGGAACTATATAAAAAATCCTCCTGAAGGTTATTGGGTATGTCCTAAATGCCAGGAGTTTATCCCTGAACTTAGTAATTACTGTAACAAGTGTAAATATGCAAGAAAAAAACCTATAGGGAAATAATAGTGAATGATAAATTGTTTAGTTTTTGTGTAGGCTGCGAGCCGGAAGATATAGCGGTTAGGATCATTATTACGCCTGTTTTTCCGATGAATTTATTTAAAGAAAATTATGAAATAAAAAAAAGTTTCAAGGGCAGAATATATTCAGGGATATCAATTGAGCATAACGGAAAAAGTGTAACCATTATAAGATGCGGGATCGGGGCTTCCATGGCAGGCGATCTGGTAGTTCTTTTGAAAAAAGCAAAACCCGAAAAAATTGTATTTTTGGGGTCTTGCGGAGGATTCGGTAATTTGAAAATAGGCGATATTGTGATCGCCGAAAAAGTTTTTGACGGGGAGGGGTTCAGCAGATATTTTAATAACGAAAATGGCTTCGAAGGTATATTGGCTGATGGAAAATATATTAATTGTGAAAAACAAATTTTCAATGAAACAGTCCAACATCTTAAAAACAGATCCGAAAAACATAATGTAATTAACGGTAAAGTTTATACGATCGGGTCGTTTGCGGTAGAAAAAATCTATAATATGCAAACACTAGAAGATAAAGGATTTGATTGCGTGGAGATGGAACTTTCCGCAGTATATACAGCAGGCTATTATGTGAAAGTGCCTGTAGCAGGGATTTTAGCGGTAAGCGATATTCCCCTAAAACGATCAATAGAAGACGGGCTGGATAACAGTCAAATGATGAAGTATGATGAGACTGTTAAATTTTTGGCAAAAAGCGTGATGAAAAATTTATTACAAATATAAATTGAAGGAGAAACATGAAGAAAGAAGCTGTAGTTATATTAGCAGAAGGATTTGAAGATATAGAAGCCATTACGCCTATCGATATTTTAAGGCGTGCAGGGATCAATGTAGTTGTTGCGGGCGTAGGAAAAAAAATAATTAAAGGCGCAAGAGGTATAAAAGTCGAATGTGATATGGTGCTTTCAGATTATGATATTGACGCAGATGTTGTAGTTCTTCCGGGCGGGATGCCGGGTGCGGATAACTTGGCAGCTTCTATAGACGTAAAAAACACAGTAAGAAGTGCTATTACAAAAAAGAGACTAATAGCCGCAATATGCGCATCGCCTGCTTTAGTACTTGCTCCTATGGGAGTTCTAGACGGAAGAAAAGCAACCTGTTATCCGGGAATGGAAAAAAACTTCCCTTCATCAGCAACACACTCAAAAGATAATGTTGTCGTAGACGGCAATATAATAACAAGCAAAGGCGTCGGCACAGCATTAGAATTCGCAATAAAAATAGTAGAAAAACTAGCCGGCAAAGAAGTAGCAAAACTAGTATCCGAAGCTGTTCTTTTCTAACGAACAAACGGTGTCGATTTTTTTTATTTTGGAGAGAAAAAAATATGTCATTAAATATGTTATTTGTTTTAGTTATAATCGGGGGTTGGTTTAGCGGGAAGCTTTCGGAAAAGCTTAAATTACCAGCCGTTTTAGGGATGACTTTATGGGGTATTACGTTATCTTATTTTTTTCACGATAAAATTCCTTCTTCTGTGTGGGAATTGTCTCCTTTTTTAACATCACTTGCCCTAATAGTTATACTTTTAAGAGCGGGACTTGGAATTGAAAAAAAAGTTTTGCAGAAAGTCGGGCTGGCCGCTATTCGCATGGCTTTTGTGCCGTGTATTTTCGAGGGGGTATCAGTTACGCTTATATGCCGTTATTTGTTATCGTTCTCGTGGACAGAAGCCGGCATGTTAGGTTTTATTTTAGCCGCGGTTTCTCCGGCGGTTGTCGTGCCGTCCATGCTGACCATTAAAGAACAAGGATACGGTGAAAAGAACCAGGTTCCGACGCTTATTTTGGCAGGAGCTTCACTGGATGATGTTGTTGCGATCACACTGTTTACGTTCTTTTTGAATATCTATCAAGGCAACAGTATGAATTATTTACATTCAGCGTTCTCGGTTCCCTATGCTATAGTTATTGGTATTGTTCTGGGGTTATGTTCCGGAATTTTTTTCTCAAGGCTTTTCAAAAAATATTTTCACAGAATAAGAGCTACAGAGAAAATGTTGTTAATTTTGGGGTTCTCGGTTCTTTTAATTCAAATCGGGACACATATGCATATCGCCGCGTTACTTGCTATTATGACAATGGGTTTCGTTTTACTGGAAAAATCAGAAAAGGTAGCCCATGAGCTTGCCTCAAAGCTTGGAAAAGTATGGATTTTTGCGGAAATTATTCTTTTTGTATTTATAGGAATGTCTGTTAATGTAACAACAGCGGTAAAAGGAGGATTGATAGGCCTGTCTGTTATTACCTGTGGAATAGTTTTTAGGTCTATAGGGGTATTAACAGCTCTTTGGGGAACAAAGTTAAAGCTTAACGAAAAACTTTTTTGTGTCATAGCTTATATTCCTAAAGCTACAGTGCAGGCAGCTCTTGGAGCTATCCCTCTGTTGATGGGGGTGGAAAAAGGGAATGCTATTTTATCGATCGCGGTTTTATCTATTTGTTTTACAGCTCCTATAGGGCTTCTTGGCATCAGGTATTTTGCTCCTAAACTCTTAGATATCGACTTGAAAAGTGTTAAAAATTAAAATTATGATACGAGTTAATTAGAAACTTTTGGGGTCAGACACGTAAAGCCACATAAAGAAAACGAGCCATTATTTGTAAGCCTCCTGATCGATCATGTAAAGAAGATTGTCTTCAAGACGGTACATAAGCGGTACAATTTCAATTTTTGGATATTTTATATTAAAACGTTTAGCTTCGCTTACAACAAAGTCTTTGGCATTATTTATTTCAAATGTAGGAGAATATTTATCAAAATGTTTTTCCGCATCCAGCCTGTTCCAACCCGCTCCTTCAACTAACCCCAGAATAAATTGTTCTCTTCGTAAGTGAAGATCTACCATTGAGCAATTAGTATGTCCTATCAAAACAACATGCCTGATGTTACCTACGGCAATAGCATAAGACACTTTAAATTCATGATGGCTCAAATTCGCCCCGCCTGTTCTGAGAATAAAAGCGAACCTGTCAGGGATACGAAGACGCTTGCGGTTATCCATGCACATGCCGATAAGCAGCTGAGGTTCATCGTAATGAGAAACTTTTTTCTTTAAATTATGATACTCAAGCAGCCTCCCGATCGGCGTCCTTCTGTGCCGTGCCGGAATATCATCCACACTCTTTATTGAAATCAGTCGCTCCATCAAAAAGTATTCTACCATGCTTTAATATAATTGAAACAAAAAAATGCAGATAATTATTATGGGCACAGACGCACTGTTTTGCCTAAAGAACTTAATCTATAAACATTTTGACTTTGTAAGTAGTGTTAGTTACAATAAAAACAAATTTAGGATTAACTATAATGATAATTAACATAATCTTCTACTCTGTAGTTTGCATATTGGCAATATATCTTTTTAAATCTTCTATTAATCAGAAAAGTTTTATTTCTGAAGAGGTCATTGTAAAAAAAGACTTGCTGTGTGTAAGCGCCCTTTACGTGTTGTTCACATGTATTGTTTTTTCCCCGGTATTGAAAAGTTTGTCACATTCTCTTGTCGGGTATGCAGAAGATCCATATATGCATCTCTGGGATATTTGGTGGACATTTAAAACACTTAATGGAAGCGGGGAGAGTCTATCTTTCACCAATTATCTTTATTATCCCGGCGGCACATCACTTTTATTTCATGCATTATCATTTTATAATCTTTTTATGGCGGTACTTTTAAAGCCGTTCTTGGGTATAATTCCCATCTATAATATTCTTGTATTATCGACTTTTCCTATATCAGGTATCGGTGCGTTCCTTCTTGTTAAATATTTGACGAAGAACTCCTATTTAGCTGCTATCGGCGGGTATATTTTTGCTTTTAACCCCAGCCATTTTACTCATTCTTTACAGCAGATCGAAATAGCATCTATACAGTTCATACCATTTTTTGTTTTGTATTTTATAAGGCTCATAAAGGAAGGGAAACGAAAAGATCTAATACTATCCACGGTGTCATTTTTTTTAGTAACGGCTACCGGATGGTACAACATGGTGTTTGCCTTGTATTTTATCCTAGGTGCTTACATTTATCTGGCAATTAAAAGAAAAAAAATATTTCTCAAGAAAGAATTAATATATTCAGTAGTGATAATATCGGCGACATTGTTAATATTCTCGCCATGGATATTCGGAATGCTCAAAGACATGCATAATGCAGGCGGTGAAAATGTACCCGGAGGTCACAATCATAGCGTAACTAATGTGTGCGCACTTTTCGTTCCATATATGTATCAATGGGTAGGAAAATTCCCTGTTTTCTATAATATTTACTCAAGCTTCAGCAGTAGTCCTTGGGAAAAAAGTGTTTACCTGGGAATTTTTAATATAATAATATTTGCCGCAGCATTCAAAAAAACGATAAAGATAAACGCCAAATATATTTTAGGTTTTTTGTTTTTCTTGATACTGTCAATGGGAACAAATCTTCATTTTTTATCAACAATAACAGACATTAAACTGCCTTATTCGATCATAAAAGATATGCCTTTCTTTGGAAACGTGAGATGTCCTTCCAGGCTAATAGTGTTTTGCTATTTATTTTGGTCAATAATAATAGCCAATAGTATTCAGGCGCTGGGGTCATTGATTAAAAAAGTTTTTTTACGAAGGGCAGTCATCACATCTTTATCTGTTCTGATAATTTTAGATTTCTTTGTTTTATGTGACTATTCAGCAGAGGTATATCTCCCGGAGGGCTATAAAGTGATAATGGCAGATAAAGATAAAGGCAATTTTGGTATTCTCGAATTACCGTATAACTATTTAGAAAATGAAAAGTACATGATGTTTCAAACACAACATGATATCCCTATAGCAGGCGGGGCTATAGTGCGGCGAAGAGAGGATTCTTTTATTGACAATATTCCGTCTGATATAATTCAGTTTGAAAAAGAACTTAGAGAAAACAAGATCAAGTATATTGTTATTAACGCTAATTCGTATTTAGAATATAGAGCCGGCTATTTCAATTCTTCAGCCGAAATAAAAGAATGGCAGCATAAAATCATTATTCAAGTTAGTGAAAAAATTAAAGCGTTAGGGGTTAAATTTAAGTTAGTATATAGAGATGAAAATATTTTTGTTTTTAGAGTGTACTAGCAATTAAGCACTAATGCTTTTAATGAAGTTGCCATAGCTGAGGAAGCTAATATTTATAACTTTGCCTAGATCTTCAATGAACTTTTTCTTATTAAAAATCTGATAATAAAGTAATCTCAGGTGATTTTTAAATAAGTCAATATCGTAGGAACCTTTTCTAAGGACAATCACAGGAGGCTGGTTATTAAATTTTATATCATCCATTGATCTAAACATTAGGCCCCAATTCGTTTTATCCAGCAGCAAATTGCCCGGACCCATAACTATTCCAGGCACCCCGATTTTGTAAGTTTCTCCATAAGCTTTTTTGAAAAGACCCACATGCTCCCATAGAAAAAAATGAGGATGCTTTGTAAGAGAGACACCCTTTAATGGGGCTGCATCTACTATTATGTATACTTGAGTTGGGTAGTTCTTTATCTGAATATTATTTTTGTAATTTTCTACCATCGAAAGTTGTTTGTACCAATCAGCATGATAAGCCCAGTATATGCTGTTATTTGTAAGTATCATTGAAGATAAGAGAAAAGAAAAAATAATGGGCGTAATAGCTCTTAATGGTTTGGCTACTGCAGTTAAAATATTTATGGTAAAAACTGACATAAAAGCCAACCCTAAAGGTAAAAGCAGCTGTAATCTACTTTCCCAACCCAGGTTGACCGGTACTTTCCCGACAGCGCTATAAGGAAAAACCCCTAAGAACAGGAACAATAGTCCCAGTAAAGCTAATCTAAAATTAGACTTTTTATCAGTCTCCGGGAAACATAAAAACTTTTTTAGTACGATGAAAACAACAAAAGATAGGCCGAGAAAAGCTGCCATGTTATTCATGCAAATGTCAGCCATTATTTTGAAAACACCGGCTAGATTAGTTTGCATGCCTTGAAATGTTTTCAGAAGCGTCGTGTTATTAAGAGCAACTTGATTGTATTCAGCAGTTGGACCAAAAGGTTTCCAAAATGCATTTCTGACAATCCAAAAAATAAAAGGAAGAAAAATATAATCAATATGTGAAAGAAAAGGAGTGACTAAGTTTTTAAATCTGGAAAAAGTAGTGTTATTATAATTCATATAGGCAATATAAAAAAATAAAGATAGGTATAAGACAATATATGACTCGGTCAAAAAAGAAATAAAAAAGAAAACAATGGAGAAAAGTCTTAAAAGTATGTTTTTCTTGAATGAATATTTGTAAAATAACCAGAACCCAAAAAAGAAAGAGAAACAGCATACACTTCTAAAAGAGAGTACAACTGTAAATTTTGCAGTATTGACAGGGAATAATAAAAAACAGAGAACAATAAGCACCCGGCTGGAAGGGGATATGTTTTTTATTGTTTTAAGGATTGAATTAAGGCAGACTCCGGATAGAAAGTACAAAAGAAAGACAAGCAGCCTGCAAAAAAAACCTCCCAAAGGCATAGAATACATCAGGTATTGGTATATAGTAGCAATTTGAGTGCCATTTTCTGAAGACAATCGCAGCATCTTGCCGAAATCATTGACATAATACATGATCCAATCATCCCAAAAATTAGTATTAACAAGAAGGAATACCGAAAGATGTGAGAGTATATAAAAAAAAGCATACCCCAAAATATCTTTTCGATTATTAGAAATATGAATCATTGTTAGCCGCTCACTTTAACAGGCGTATATGCGCCAAAAAAAATATTGTACATCACATAATGGCACATATCAATGAGTCTTCAGGAATAAAATCTAAATAATCATATATTTTCGTAGAATCAAGGGTAACTCTCCCGATTCGAGGGGGGCCGTTTTTTTCGTCTAAACGTGAGGCCGAAATGAGATATTTTTCAGAATAGTCAAATTTTCTGACAAGATATTCCCCTATGTCATAAAGCGAATACTCTTTGGGACCGCCAAAATGAAAGACTCCTTGTCCTCGTTTGTCAAAGAAATCAACGATCCCTTTTGCAAGATCCCTAGTTGTAATTAAAGACCGTATTTCATCATGAAAAAGAGTCATTTTTTTTGACTCGGCAAGCCTTTTTGAAATAAAATCAACAGCTCCTTTAGTCCCGGAGATAGATGGCCCTATAGGCAAAGCAAGCCGTATAATACCGCACATATTATGTTTTAGTATTTCAGTTTCCGCACAAACATAAGTTTTCCCTACAACACTAACAGGATCAGTTGAACAATTTTCCGTATAGCCATTATCTAAAATGTTAGAGCATCCGGAAAAAACAAGGTCAGAGCTGATATAGAGCACATATGCTTTATTGGACAGCTCAATAATATTTTTAGCGCCATCCACATTGACTTTATAGGCAAAGTGAGGTGAATCTTCACACATATCAAGATCACAAACCCCGCCGGCATGTAATACAGACCCGGGTTTGACCTGATCAAAAATATTCTTAAGGCTGGAAAAATCCTCAATATCACAATAATGAATATTTGCGGTATCTTGAAAATAGTCAGACATTTTTAGAGGACAAATACCGTGAACAAGATCTCCGTATTTTTGACGAAGTTTCAAAAAAATAGGCCAGCCATGAATGGAAGTAATACCCGTAATAATTATGTTATTGCGGGTGCGCATCAGAAATCGATTGTTGATCATTTGCAGGATAATTAAATCCGATTGCTTTTCTTCTGAATATTATCAGAATAATTGGAACTATAAAAAAGAAAAGTATTCCCGCGCCGGAATTAAAAAAAGAAATCAACATAGCAATAAAGGAAACAGCAGGTATGAGCAAGTTCCTCATTTTGTAATATTTAATTATTGAAGCATCCAGAGACTTTTCTACCAGACGGTTATTTTTTGTAGCATAATGCCAGTGTCCAAAAAAAACTATTCCGGCCAAAAATAAATTTATTTCAAAAAGCACTGAAGCAGGCCGCAAATGTCCGTAGTCGCTGACCAGGACAGTTGTAAAAGGGACAAGTCCAATAAGCATGAGTCCTACAATATTAATAAAAACCAGCACAGCATCAGTGACCTTAATATAATGAAACTGCTGATGATGCAAAAACCAAAACACGCCCAAAAGAATAAAACTCTCCACATAATGCAAAAAATCGGGCAATAGATTAATAAGTGAATTAATAAATTGTTTTTCACCCATTACCACAGGGTGTTGCAGCACAACCTCAAAGCTCAAAACAAGAATAGTCATAGCAATAGCAAATATCCCGTCGCTAAGCCCCTCAACCCGGCTGGTTTTAAGCGCAGTAGTTATGTATTTCATAGAATTCACTCCGTTTCGTAATTTGTTTTTATTTCGAAAAGCATTTATTGTGGCTAAACCATTATATTATAAACAAAAACCCCTTGCAACTTATCAGTAACAAGGGGTTAATAAAAAATGGCTCCTCGGGTAGGGCTCGAACCTACAACCTATTGGTTAACAGCCAACCGCTCTACCATTGAGCTACCGAGGAACGAATAACGTACTAGTTGAGGCTAAATTATATGGAAAATAGTACGAGTTGTCAAATGTAAAGTTAAGTTATGTTCTTAAACAGGGAAATAAGCCTAAATCGGAGCATATCATAAATACTCCAGATGATATCATGGGGTTTGCCGAGATTGGAAGAACCGATCTTTCTTGCATGATAATCAGCAAAGATTACTTTAGTCCTTAGCTTTGCATACTTGGCTCTTAATATTATTTCAGGCTGTGTAAAAGCCGGGCTTTTGGCAAGCGGGAGCAATCTGCCAAGTGCATCTGTTCTTATTATGAATGTATAGTTGAAATCCCTGATACCTTTTGTTGCTATCGGGAAAAGGATCTTTATCATTAAGAGGTTTACTGCCGAAGTTAATAACCGCCATTTTGTCGCACCGGGATAAGATCTTCTTTGCAAAATCAAAATGTCGGTATCTGCAGCCTCGACAACTAATGATCTTATGTCTTTGGGTGAAAGAGGCAGATCAATAGAATTGAAAAGAATAAAATCTTTTTGAGCTTCTTTTAATCCTCTCTGAAGCGAGATGCCTAAATTCAAGTTGATGCTGTTCCGGAAAATTTTAATTTTATCGTTTGAAGCAGCTATGGTTTTTATAAAATCAAAGTCATCTGGGGTATTGCCGTCATCTATCAGTATTATTTCAAAATCTTCAAAATCATTTGCTAATGTTTCAGTTAAATATTTCAAAGAGGATCGTAGTGAATCGGAATCATTATAAACCGGTAAAACAACGCTTAAACTTGATTTTTCTTTATGCATGTCACAGCCTTCTCAATATTTTAGCGGGGTTTCCGCATACGATAGTATCAGGAGGGACATTTTTTGTTACAACAGATCCGGCGCCTACAATGGAATTTTCACCTATAGTGATGCCGGCAAGAATGGTTGAGCTTGTCCCAATTGAGGCACCTTTTTTAACAATAGTTTCTATGACTTTCCAATCAGCTTCAGTTTGAAGAGAACCGGCTCTTGTTGTTGCTCTTGGGTATTTATCGTTTATGAATGACACATTATGTCCTACAAAAACAT